>DQED01000329.1 GCA_003525525.1 Desulfovibrio sp. | reverse complement strand
CTCGGGCGCGGCGGGCGCGCCGAGCGGGCCGAAGGCGGCAGCGTATTCCCTGGCCGTGGCCAGGCAGAAAAGGAGCAGGGGCGGGCTCCGGCGGCCGGGAGGGACGGCGTCCCTCCCGGACCTGCCTTCCGGGGCCGGGCCGCCAGGTCCCGTGGTTTCGTTGGCGCTGGGCATCGGCGGCCGCGGGCTACAGGCTCCAGTAGCGGAAGCCGGCGGCTTCGGCGGCGGCGCGTCCGTAGAGCCCCTTGACGTCCACGAGGATGGGCTCGGCGCTCGGACGGAACCACGTCGCCAGTTCTTCAAGCGACAGGGCCTTGAAGGCGTCGTGGGACACGGCTACGATCAGGGCGTCGAGGTCGCGCAGCTCCTCGACCGGAGCGAGCGTCAGGCCGTATTCCTCGCGGGCCTCCTCGGGCGAGGCCATGGGGTCGTGGACCAGCACCCGGATGCGGAACTCGCAAAGCTCGCGCACGATGTCCACGACCTTGGTGTTGCGCAGATCCGGCACGTTCTCCTTGAACGTGAGCCCGAGCACCCCGACCCGGGCGCAGGCCGCGCGGCAGTCGGAGCGGATGATCATCTTGATGGTGGCCTCGGCCACGTGCTTGCCGATGGAGTCGTTGATGCGCCGGCCNNAGGCTCTGGGCCTTGTAGAGCAGATAGTAGGGGTCCACGCCGATGCAGTGCCCGCCGACCAGGCCCGGCCGAAACGGCAGGAAGTTCCATTTGGTCTCGGCGGCGCGCAGCACGTCGATGGTGTCGATGTCCAGGCGCTCGCAAATGAGCGACAGCTCGTTCATGAGCGCGATGTTGATGTCGCGCTGGGTGTTCTCGATGACCTTGGCCGCCTCGGCCACCTTGATGGAGGGGGCCTTGTGGATGCCGGCGGTCACCACCGTGCCGTAGAGCTCGGCCAGGAGGTCGGTGACTTCCGGCGTCTGGCCGGCCACGACCTTGACCACGGTCGTCAGCGTGTGGACCTTGTCCCCGGGGTTGATGCGCTCCGGGGAGTAGCCGATGAAAAAATCCTTGCCGGCGCAGAGGTTCGAACCTTTTTCCAGGAGCGGCTGGCAGATCTCTTCGGTGAGGCCGGGGTAGACCGTGGATTCGTAGACGACCACGGCGCCAGGGCTCAAATGGCCGGCCAGAAGGCGCGAGGCCCCGACCAGCGGTCCCAGGTCCGGGACGCGGTTGGCGTTGATCGGCGTGGGCACGGCCACGATGAAGAACTTGCAGGCGTCGAGGTCGGCGGGGTCGGCGGTGTAGCGGAGGGAAACCGAGGCCAGGTCGGCCGGATCGACTTCCAGGGTGCTGTCCTGCCCGGACCGCAGTTCCGCGACGCGGGCGGCCTTGATGTCGAATCCCACCACGTCGAAGTGCCGGGCCAGGGCCACGGCCAGGGGCAGCCCCACGTAACCAAGGCCGATGACGGCCACAGGCGCGCGTTTGGCGCGGATATCGTCAAAAGTGATCAATGAAGGACTCCTTCTTCATGGAAACGGCGTCACTCCCGGCCCGATAGCGCAAAGCGCGCGGCCCGGCAAGAAGGGCGTATTTACATGTCCCGGCCGAGCCCGTATCCTTAATGGATGCACTTCGATTGGAAAATCTTCCTCACGGCTCTGGGCCTGGCGTTCATTCTCGAGGGATTGCCGTATTTCCTGGCGGCGGAAAAAATGCCCGGGGTGCTGCGCGCCCTGTCCGAGCGCAAGCCGCGCGAACTGCGCGTGCTCGGCATGACCGCCATGCTCGCCGGGCTGTTGCTCATCTTCGTGCTGCGCGCGAACGGATGATTGTACGGGGAAGACGCCTCCGGCGGTAAGGCAGGGGCCGGGGGCCCCTCCTGGACCACCCCGAAAGGGGAAGAGATAGAGGCGGAAGTTAGAAGCCGTTGTCGCGCAGGAAGTCTTCGGTGATGCGCGAGGTCTTGTCCTCGCCGGCCGCGCGCCAGGGACCGAGCATGCGCAGCACGTACTTGCCGAGCATGTCCGTCTCCATGTTGACGGAAAGCCCCGGCTTCCAGGAGCCGATGGTCGTTGCGCCCATGGTCGAAGGAATGATGTTGACCGTGAGAAAGCCCTCGCCGCAGTCGTTGACCGTGAGGCTGATGCCGTCCAGGGCCACCGAGCCCTTGGGCACGACGTAGACCGAGAATTCCTCCGGAAAGGTCAGGCGGAACCGCGTGGACTGGCCGTCGGGCACGGCGGATTCGATCACGGCCTGGCAGTCCACGTGCCCGGCGACCAGATGCCCCCCCAGCCGGTCGCCCAGGGCCAGGGCGCGTTCCAGGTTGACCGTGTCCCCGGGCCGCAGCGCCCCGAGCCGCGTCTTGGAAAGCGTCTCGGCCGAGGCGTAGGCCGTGAATTCGTTTTTGCCCGCCGTCTCCACGGTCAGGCAGGCGCCGCTTACGGCGATGGATTCGCCAAGGACAATTGTGTCGAGGTCGAAAAGCGTGCGGATGCGGAAGCGGGTCTCCCCGCCGCGCGCTTTCGCCTCCAGGATGCGGCCAAGTCCCATCACCAGTCCGGTAAACATCGTCGGGTCAATCCTTTTGCAGCGTATGGGCCGGCGCGCCCTCGCGCGCAAGCAGGTAGCGTTTCATGTCGAGCCCCGGACCGAATCCCGTGAGCGCGCCGTTTGCGCCCACGACCCGGTGGCAGGGGATGACGAGGGGAAAGGGGTTTTGCGCCATGATCCGGCCCACGGCCCGGGCCGCCTTGGGGCGTCCCGCCTTGGCCGCCAGCCAGCCGTAGCTGACCATCTGCCCACGGGGCACGCGGGAAAGCGCGTCCAGCACCGCGCGGGCGAATTCCGACAGCCCTTGCCAGCGGTAGGGGAGTTCGGGCCAGCGCGGCTCCTCGCCCGCGACGTAGCGTTCGAGCGCCGCCTGCATCGCCTCGCCGTCTTCCGTGGCCAGAAAGCGGGTCTTCCCCTCGGACCAGGCGAGGTTCATGTTCGCGACTGCCCCGTCCCGCCAGTGGATGGTCAGGGCCAGGGGGCCGGCCAGACAGGTTTCGGTCGCGTGGGTCATGTCGGCCTCCGGTGCGGCCGTTTCGGTCGAAGCGGCCGGTCGGACGGAGCTTACGCGACTTCGCCCCGGCGCGCCAGGGAGGCTGGGATGCGTGGCGCGATGGACGCGAACGGCCGTATCGAGGGCCAGGTTTGCGACAATGTCCGCACCACGCTCGAATTTTTTGTCGAATCCGCTTGCTTTCATACAAATAATCGCAGAGTGCGTTATGTATCGGTCCCGCAGCGCAGCCGGCACCCCTGGCGGATGTCCGCGGCTTCGAGGCGCGCGCGGATGTCGCGCAAAAGTCCCTGCTTGTCCGCGGCCCAGGCCGGGGCCACGAGCTCGCCCGGGGCCGGGTCGGCGTTTACGCGCTCCACGGCGATGTCCGGCCGCAGCCGGGCGATGCCCTGGCACACGGCCGCGATGTAGTCTTCGCGCGCCATGGGGACATAGGCGCCGGCGTGAAAAAGGGCGGCCAGCGGCGCGCCGGCCACGACCAGCGTATTGTGGAACTTGACCCCGGTCACGGGCAGGGCGCTGACGTACGCGACGCTGGCCAGAAAATCCTCCACGCCTTCGCCGGGCAGCCCGGCCATGAG
>DQED01000293.1 GCA_003525525.1 Desulfovibrio sp. | reverse complement strand
GTCGGGGCCTGCGGCCAGTACGTCGATTGCCGTTTCGAGGCCCCGGTCGCCGCGCCGGCGGGGGCCATCGTCGCGGCGCGGCCCGTGGGTACGGACGGGCAGATGCTGCGCGTGGTCCCCCTGTCGGAAGAAGGCGCGCCGTGAGCCGGCCCCATGAACCGCTTCCGGCCAAGCGCGTCTGCTCCGTGTTGTCCGCGGTCCTGCCCGGGGTCTGGCCGCAGGTCGTCTCCGGGCTTGCGGCCTGCTTCGGCGAGGTGGAAATCGCCTATCCCGAGCGACCGTTCACGCACACGGCCTATTACGACGCCGAACTCGGCGCGCCCATTTCCCGCCGCGTGCTGGCTTTTGCCGACCTGGCGGCGCAGGGGAGCCTCGGGCCCGACAAGGCCGCGACCAACGCCCTGGAAGACGCCCTGCGCCTCCCGGACGGCCGCCGCCGCGTCAACCTCGACCCGGGGCTACTCACCCAGGAACGCTTCGTCCTGGCCACGGGCAAGAACTTCACCCACCGCATCTATCTCGGAGAGGGCATTTTCGCGGACCTGACCCTTGTCTTTCAGGCCGGCTCCTGGCAAACCCTGCCCTGGACGTTTCCCGACTACGCCTCCCCGGACATGCTCGAGATCCTGACCGACATCCGCCGCCGCTACAGGCGGGACCTGCGGGAGGCCGCGTCCGCCATCATTTCCTCCAAGGAGCGCCCATGCCCAAAAGCATGACCGGCTACGGCAAAAGCCTCGTCGAAACCGACTCGTATACGCAAGTATGGGAAGTGCGCGGCGTCAACAGCCGCTTTCTCGACCTCAAGTGGCGCCTGCCGCTTTTCCTGCGCCCGAGCGAAGCGGCCCTGGAACGGGTCGTGCGCGAGCAGGTGGCGCGCGGCCGCCTGGAAGTCCACCTGGAATTTTCGCCCAAGCGCACGGACATGTGGAAGGCCACGCTGGACACGGGCCTGGCGAACGCCATGCTCGACGAACTCGACGCCCTGGCCAAGGCGCGGGAAATCCCCCACGCGCCCGACCTCAACCGCCTGCTCGGCCTGTCCCAGCTGTGGCGCGAGGAGGCCGTGGAACCCGATCCGACGCTGTTCGAGAACTTGAGCCACGGCCTGCGCCTGGCGCTGACCGACTTCAACGACGCGCGCTCCCGCGAGGGCCGCGCCCTGGCCGACGACCTCCTCGCCCGGCTCGCCACACTGTCCGGCTGGCGCGACGCCATCGAGGCGGCCGCGCCCGCGGTCAAGGCGGAAAAAATGGAGCAGCTCGCGGCGCGCATCGCGCTGGTGCTGGAAAAGGCGGGCCTCGAGCCGGCCCAGGACCGGCTGCTCCAGGAAACGGCCATCCTCGCCGACAAGCTCGACGTGTCCGAGGAGCTGACGCGGCTTTCCGGCCACCTCGGCCGCCTGGAAGGGCTGCTGCGCGAGGGCGGCGAGATCGGCAAGAAGCTCGACTTCCTCGTCCAGGAAGCCTTCCGCGAGATCAACACCTGCGGCAACAAGGCGCAAAACCTCGACGTCAGCCGGCTGGTCGTGGATTTCAAGGCCGAGCTGGAAAAATGTCGCGAACAGGTGCAGAATCTCGAATAATCGAGGAAGGACGCATGGCCCAGGGACTGCTCAACATCGGCTTCGGCAACTTCGTGGCCGCCGCGCGCGTCACGGCCATCGTCAACCCCGCCTCCTCGCCCATGCGCCGCCTGCGCGAGGAGGCGCGCAACGACAAACGGCTCGTGGACGCGACCCAGGGCCGCAAAACCCGTTCCATCATCATCACCGATTCCAACCACGTGATCCTGTCGGGCATCCAGGCCGAGACCCTAAGCGCCCGCTTCACGGTTGAGGAGGACGACCATGCCGGCTAAACGCCTCGGCCTTTTTCTCGTGGTCTGCGCCCCGTCCGGAACGGGCAAATCCACGCTCGTAAGGCGCCTTTGCGCCGAATTCGCGAATCTCTCCTTTTCCGTTTCCGCGACCACGCGCCCGCCCCGCCACGGCGAGACCGACGGCGTGGACTACCACTTCCTCGACCGGGACACGTTCCTCGCCTGGCGCGAGGCCGGCCGGCTCGCGGAATGGGCCGAGGTCCACGGCAACTTCTACGGCACGCCGCTGGCCCCCGTGCGCGAGGCCATGGCCGCCGGCAACGACGTGCTCTTCGACATCGACGTCCAGGGCGCGGCGCAACTGCGCCAGAGCCTCGGGGCCGGGGCCTACGTCTTCATCCTGCCGCCCACGCGCGCGGAGCTCTCGCGCCGGCTCTCGGCGCGCGGCACGGACTCCCCGGAGATCGTGGCCAAACGCCTCGCCGCCGCGCCCAAGGAACTCGCCGCCGCGCCGCTTTTCGACTACTGGGTGGAAAACGCCGACCTGGAAGCGGCCTATGCCGACCTGCGCGCCGTCTACATGGCCGAACGCCGCCGGCCGCGCTGCCATCCCGACCTGTTGCCCGAACTGCTGGCCCAATGGGACGCCGCCATCTAGCCGAAAAAACCTTTTTCCAAGGACATTGACCCCTTCCATTGTTTCCGGTTAGTGTCGCACAAAGCATTTTCTTCGCATGTCAGGGACGCCATGAGCAAGAACCAGGACAAAGCCCCAAAGTCTGGCGCAACTGCGCCGGACGATGAGCCCGGGCAGAAGCGCGAACGCATCAAGGGCATTTTCTCCACCCAGGCCATCCAGAAGGTGGGCACCGGAACGACGACCCGGCGCACCATCCAGAAGATGTACTGGTTCGTGGAGGAAGACGCGTCGCACAACCTGGAGATCCAGCCGCTCAACAAGAACTACGTGCCCTCGGGCCCCAAGCGCCGCATCGGTCTGGAGGAGCTGCTCGAAAAATTCTCGCCCGAGCCCGAATTCTACGTCTCCACGGTCTATCCGCGCCTGCGTGAGCTCAACATGGTCATCCAAAAAGGCGAGAAGCACCGCGAGAAAGGCGAAATCTTCAGCGCCGAGCTGGAATTCGGCCAGGCCCTGGCCGTGGACGAAGAGAACATCCGCGCCAACTTCGGCCTGGGGCTCACCTACCTCGACCGCGGCGAATCCAACAAGGCCGACGACATCTTCCAGCGCCTGGTGCGTCTCGACGCCTCCTTCGACAAGGAGCACAAGCACCTGTTCAACGAATTCGGCATGAACCTGCGCAAGAACAGGATGCTCGACCAGGCCATCGACTATTACCAGCGGGCCGAAAGCCTGGCCGTGCGCGACGACCACCTGATGTTCAACATCGCCCGGGCCTTTTTCGACAAGAAGGACTACGCCCGGACCATGGAATACCTGCAAAAGGCCCTGGCGCTCAATCCCAACCATGCCGAGTCCCGCCGTTTCGCCGCCTTTCTCGAGGAAAAGGGCCTGGCCAAGGGGTCGCTGCCCGCCGCGACGCCCGCGGCAACCGTGCCGGGCGACGACGACGGCGCACCCTCCCTGGGAGGGGAAGAACTGCCCTCATGAGCCAGGAACGCGGCCAGCGCTTCCTGCTCGACCTGCCTGCGGTTCGAAACGACCTGCCCTTTTCCCCTGACCTGCTCACCCGCCTGTTTCGCCTGACCGGCGAGGAAGGGCTGTCGCCGCTCGAGGCCATCGCCGCGACCGTGGCCGAGGACCAGGGCCTTTCCGCCCGCCTCCTGGCCCTGGCCAATTCCGCCTTCTACGGACTCCAGTCCCAGGTGGGCACGGTGGGCCGGGCCGTGGCCGTGCTCGGGCTGCGCGAGGTGCGTTCCCTGGTGCTGGCGCTCGGCATGCGCGGGCTGGCCGATGTGCGCCCCCTGCCGCCGGAGTTCGCCTTCGCGCCCTATCTCGCGCACCAGCTGGCCGTGGCCGGGGCGGCCCGAGGGCTCGCCCGCGCCACAGCCGTCATGGACCCGGACGACGCCTTCACCGCAGGCCTGCTCCACGACCTCGGCAAGCTGCTCACGGCCCTGTACCGGCCCGAGGACTGGCAGGCGCAAGCGGCCTTGGCCGCGGCCGAACGCCTCTCCTGGCACGAGGCCGAGGAACGCCACTGGGGACTGGACCACGGCCTGATCGGCGGCATGGTCCTGCGCTCCTGGAACCTGCCCGAAACCCTGACCGAGCCCGTCAACTGGCACCATGCGCCGCTGGCCGCGCCAGGCCGTCCCCTGCCCTGCGCCCTGGCGAGCCTGGCCGACGCCCTGGCCCGCGAGGCCACGAATACGCCGCAACCGGGCATCGCGCCCGACCCCGCCCTGGCCGCGCGGCTCGGCCTGTCCCTGGACGCGGC
>DQED01000154.1:6670-6815 GCA_003525525.1 Desulfovibrio sp. | reverse complement strand
CGCCGGCCAGGAGGCGAGCAGGAAAAACGCCGCGGCCAGCCCCAGCCAGGCGAACGCCGCAGCCGCCAGCATGGCCCGGGGGACGGGCATGGGCGCAAAGCCGCCCCGGGGCGTCGCCGCCAGTTCCCATACGCCGCCCGGAAAC
>DQED01000154.1:0-6612 GCA_003525525.1 Desulfovibrio sp. | reverse complement strand
ACACCAACACGCAGCCGCCGTCTTGCCCCTGGTCGCGGACGGCCACCTGCACGTCGCCGTTGCCCGGGAGTCCCGTTTCCCGGAAAAAGGCGTCGACGTCGATGACGATGGCGGCCAGCCCCCAGCGCCGCAGCGGCGCGCCCGGCGCGGTCGCGGCCATGACCGGCATGCGGGCGATGAAACCGCGCCCGCCCTGCAACAGGGCCACGGGCCCGGACACGACGGTCCTGCCCGCGTCCAGGGTCGCGGCCAGAGCGGCGCGCTGCGCATAGGGCAGGTCGCGGGCGAGATCGAGGCCCAGGACGCCGGCATTGCCGGCCAGCGGGTAGACGTGGCTGACCACGGCGTCCCGCGCCAATTGCAGGGAGCGGATGTCCGTCGTCCCCTGCATGAGGGCGGCGGCGAAGGCGTCGAAGCGCGCGGGCGTTATGTCCGGGTCGCTCGCGGCGCTGGCGGCGACGGCGCGCAAAAAGGCCAGGCGGGCGTCCAGGGCCGATTGCAGGGCCAGGCGGATGTCGTCGAGATGGGTCGTGACCGCGGCGCGGCGGGCCGCGTCGTAGCGCACGGCCTCGCCGTGCCACAACAGCCACACGCTTGAAGCGACGAAGAGGGTCGCCGCGACGCATGCGAGCAACAGCAGACCGGCCTTGTGCGCGAGGCCTTGCACCATGAAACGCTTCCTTGCGGGCGATCGGCGCAAGCCGCCCGAAACGGCCGCGCCGCAGGATGGCGATGCAAATGCCGAACCTTGCCATCCTATAGCCGTACGCGCCCCCTGGCGCAAGAGGCCTCCTGGCGCGCCTTGCTTCCCCCGGGCGGGCGGGCTATTGCCAAGGCGCTCGCACGCACCGAGCGCCAAACCAGACAGGGGGAGAAGGGCATGCACACCCTGCGCCGCCATCTGCTGCACTGCGTCCTGTTCCTTTGCTGCTGCGCCCTGCCGCCCGCCGCGGCGTCCGCCCGTTCCGGGGGACAGGCGGACGCCGCCACGGACGCGGGCTGGACGCCGCTTGTCGACAAGCTCGCCGCGGACGGCCTGGACAAGGCCGCGCTCGCGCGGCTTTTCGCCGGCGGGACGGTGGAATATTCGCCGGAAATCATGGCGCGCAAGGTGGACGCCATGGTCAGGAAGGAATTCGAGCCCAAGCCCAAACCCGGGCGCAAGACCCTGGAGCAAAGCGCCTACCGCCATTTCCTGACGCCGGAGGCCGTTGCCGGGGCCGTGCGTTTCGTGCGGCAAAACAGGGCCGCCTTCGACAAGGCGCAGCGCGAATACGGTCCGCCCCCGGAACTCGTCGCCGCCTTCCTGGTCGTCGAAACCAACCTCGGCACCTACCTTGGGGACCGCGACGCCCTGAGCGTCCTGGCGAGCCTGGCCCGGGCCTCGACCCTGGAGCAGATCGCACCCTACATGAAGACCCTGCATGGCGAACCCGCCCGCCGGGAATTCGCGGCGGCGGCCGCCGCCGACAGGGCCCAGTGGGCCTTTCGCGAGCTGGCCGCCCTGCTGCGCTACGCCGCGGCCAAGAAGCAGCAGCCCGGCACGATCCCCGGCTCCATCTACGGCGCCATCGGCATCTGCCAGTTCATGCCGAGCAACGCCCTGCGCTTCGGCGTGGACGCCGACGGCGACGGCATCGTGGATCTTTTTTGCCCGGCCGACGCCATCGTCAGCATCGCCAGCTACCTGCGCGGCCACGGCTGGAAACCCGGCATGACCCCGCAGGAAACCCGCGACGTGGTCTACGCCTACAACCACAGCGATCTCTACGTGCTGGCCGTGACGACCGTGGCCGAACGCATCAAGGCGCGCCTGTAGCGCGCCGGCGCGGGCCGATGCCGCGAAACGTCAGGGATTGGGAACGGCGAAGAAGAGCGGATTGGGCTTGCGGCCTTCGGCCAGGAAACTGCCCTCGAAATAGCCCTGGCTGAAGCCCTCGCGGTAGCCGGCGGCATAGGCCCCGCGCCGGGTCATGGCGGCCACGGGCGTGTACGCCCCGAGCCGGCCCTGGGCCCGGATGAGCATGTCCCGGCGCTGGTGCTCGAGCATGGCGATGCGGTCCCACACCAGCTCGCGGCGGTCCACGGGCGGCGCGTCCTTGCCCGCGGCCTTGGGACCGCCGATGAAGATGTAGACCACGAGCCCGATGATGCCGGCCAGGATGATGAGGTATTTCACCGCGACGCCCGCGAGGCCGGCGACGCGCCGGCCCCATGCCGGTTACGTGCCGCGCCTGTTTCCGTTCCTTTCGACGCCGCAAGGGGCCATCTTTACCCCGGCCGGAACATGGGAACGGACTGGGGCGATTCAGGCGGAGCGCACGGCCGGGATGCCGTGCTTTTTGAGCAGCGCGTAGAGCCGCGACCGCGACAGGCCGGAGATTTCGAGCATGCGCGCGACGTCGCCGCCGAAGCGCCCGGTCAGCGCCCGCAGGTAGCGCGCCTCGCCCTGGTCGCGGTAGTCGCGAAACTGCGGCAGAAGCCCCAGGGCCAGGCTCGGTTCGAAGCCTTCGCCCTCCTCCCTGGCCGCGCCCTGGGCGCGGCCGGCCACGCGGTTTCGCGCCGCGCAGACCCGGATGTGCAGGGGCAGGTGCACGGGCAGCAGGGCCTCGTCCCCCCGGGCCAGGGCCAGCGCAGCCTCGATGGTGTTCTTGAGTTCCCGCACGTTGCCGGGCCAGGGATAGGCCATGAGGTAGGCCATGGTCTCGGGCGGCACGACCACGGGAGGGATGCCCTGGCCGGCGCAGAACTGGCGGATGAAATGCTCGGCGAGCACGGGAATGTCCTCGCGCCGTTCGCGAAGAGGCGGCACGTTTATGGTCACGACCTTGAGGCGATAGAGCAGATCCTCGCGAAAGACCCCTTCCGCGACCTGCTCGAAGATGTCGGCGTTGGTGGCGGCGAGCACCCGGCAATCCACCTGGATCTCGCGCACGTCGCCGATGCGGCGGATCTTGTGGTTTTCGAGGAAGCGCAGGAGCCGCACCTGCATTTCCATGGTGATGTTGCCGATCTCGTCGAGGAACAGCGTCCCCTGGTTGGCCTGTTCGATGAGCCCCTTCTTGTCCTTGACGGCGTGGGTGAACGCGCCCTTGACGTGGCCGAAGAGCTCGGATTCGAGCAGCCCCGCCGGGGTGGAGCCGCAGTCCACAGTGACGAGCGGGCCGTTTTTGCGCGGACTTCTGCGGTGGATGAGGTTGGCCACCAGCTCCTTGCCGGTGCCGGATTCGCCGAGGATGAGCACGTTGACGTCGCGGGCGGCCACGCGGTCGATCATGGCGGCGAGGTCGCGCATGGCCGGGCTTTTGCCGACCAGTCCCGATTCGGCGATGTCCGGGGCGGCGGGGGGAGGCGCGCCGGCGGCCTTGGCGAAAACCTCGGCCACGCGGGTCAGCAGCTCCTGGCCGTCGAAGGGCTTGGTCAGGTAGTCCACGGCCCCGTGCTTGATCGCTTCCACGGCACCGGAAATGCTGCCGTGGGCGGTGAGGAAAATAATCGGCAGGCGCAGGCCCCGGCGCTCCATCTCCTCGAGCAGGCGCATGCCGTCCATGCCGGGCATGCGGATGTCGGAAATGACCAGGCGCACGGGACGGCTCCCGAGCACTTGCAGGGCTTCGACACCGTCGCCGGCCGTGACCACGTCGTAGCCCGCGGAAACGAGGCGCACTTCCAGGACTTCCAGGATGTGCGGGTCGTCGTCCACGGCCAGGATGGTCTTTCGCGTCTGGTCGGCGCTTTTCATGGGCATCCGGTCGCGCGGAGCGCGACGAGGGTCAGTTGTTGATCAGGCCTTTTTTCTTTTCCTGGATCTGCTGGTGGATGGTTTCCAGGGCCCGGACCTGCTGCTGGATGCTCTTGCGCACGTGTTCCTCGCGCTCGGCGAGCTTTTTGGCGCACTCGCGCTCGAGCGTCGCCTTCTGCTCCTTGAGCGTCGCTGCGGGTTTCAAGTTCTTGAGGGCGGACAGCAAGAAACGCGGATCCTCGCCGCTGCCGCCCGGGGGCGTGCCCTTGTTCCAGACGTCGAAGAGCTCCATGGCCGCGGCCATCTCGGCCTCGGTGTTCGCCTGGGCGAGCTTGACCCCGGCCATGGCGAACAGGGCCTTCTGGCGCACGGCCGCGTCCGGGTCGGTGTTGCTGGCGATGCGCCACAGGCCCATGGCCCGCTTGACCTCGCCGCTGTCGTAGGCGCACACGCCCTGGTCGTAGAGGCTGTTGCGCGTGGGTTCGCAGGCCGGCGAGGCGACCGCGGTCGCGGCGGCCTGGGGCGGAGGCGGCGGCACGGACGGCGCGGGAGGCTTTTTCGCGACGCAGCCGCAGGCCAGGAACACAAGCGCGAGGCACAGGCCGCGGGCCGCATTTCCGACGATCGTGTTCTTCATGTTTTGCGCCATATCAGGCTGTTGCCTCATCCACGGGGATTGTAAAGTAAAACGTGCAGCCCTTGCCGGGCAGGCTCGACAGCCAGATGTTGCCGCCGTGGGCCTCGACGATGGTCTTGGCGATGGACAACCCAAGGCCGATGCCGTCGGTGGTCCGCTTGGTGCGCGCGCCGCGGTAGTATTTGTTGAAGACGTAGGGCTGCTCTTCCTCGGCGATGCCCGGGCCCTCGTCGCTGGTGCTGACGAGCAGCTTGCGCCCGCCGTCGGCCATTTCCAGACCCACGAGCACCGTCCGCCCGGGCGGGGAGAACTTCACGGCGTTGCCGACGAGGTTGTAAAGCGCCTGGCCGAGCAGTTCGCGGTCCCCGACCACGGAAACGATGTCGCGCCCCACGCGCGGCGTCAAGGCGATGCCCTTGGCTTCGGCGGCCGGCGCGGCTTTTTCCAGGGTCTCGAGAACCAGCTTCTCGGGATCGAAGGGCGTGGGCGCGAGGTCCACGATCTGGGAGGCCATGCTCGAGACCTTGAGCAGGCTCGTGAGCATGGCGGAGATGCGCTGGAGCTCGTCGCTGGCGATGTCCAGGAAGCGCTTCTGGCGCTCGTTGATTTCGCCGAGCACGCGTTCGCGCATGAGGTTGACGGATTCGCGGATGGAGGTCAGCGGCGTGCGGATCTCGTGGCTGACCATGTCGATGAAGTCCGCGCGCATGCGCTCCTCTTCCTTGAGACGTACGGTCATGTCGTTGAACGCCTGGGCGAGCTCGCCGAGTTCGTCGTTGGAAAGGACGCGGATGGGTTCCAACCGGCCGTCGCGGGTGTAGGCGCGGATGCCCCGGCGCAGCTCGCGCAGCGGCCGGCGCAGGGAATAGGTCAGGTAGAGGATGCCAAGCAGCCCGAGGCCGATGGAGACGACCAGGCCCGTGACGCCGCGGCTCACCGCCACTTCGCTGATGCGGTAGAGCTCCCGCATGCCCGATTCGAGCACCCGTTCGTTGTCCTGGCGGGCGCTAATCACGATGCGCATCCATTTGTTGAGCGTCTCCTGGTCGATCCAGGGCTCGCCGGCAAGGGCCTTGCCTTGCGCCAGTTCCGGAAATGCGGCGCGGAACTCGGCGTGCAGCTCCTCCCAGACGGAGAAGCTCTCGTAGCGGAACCAGAGGATGCTCCAGATGGCGTTTTTGTATTCGTTGAGCGCGGCGAGGAAGTTTTTCTTGTATTCCTCGGAATGCATGATCTCGTACTTCTTCTGATTCTCCTCCATGGAAAGCAGGCTGTCCACGAGCCGCTGCGAAATGGAGAGGACCTCGAAACGGACCTTGACGATGTCGCGCGAGATGTTGACCGATTCCTTGATGTAGATCAAAAGCGTGGACGTCGTGAAATACGCCACAACCAGAATGCCGATGTAGACAGCCAGCATCTTGAACAGCAGGCCGTACTGCTTGATGGGTTTGCGATAGAGATACATGGTGGTCGGCGGTCCGGGGAAGGACGCTTACGACGGGGCCGGCCGCACCGGCGGCCGCCGCGACGCCGCCGGTCCTACTTGGCGGCGAAGAGTTCCTGTTCCAGGGCGTGGGGGCGACGGATGTTGGTCAGCACCAGCCGCTGGCTGCTCGAGGCGGTCAGAATGACCTTGCCGTAGCCGAGCAGGCCGCCGAACAGGCCAGGTTCGCACTTGACGGACTCGACCTTGCCGACGTCCAGGGAAAAGGTGCCGAACAGCGCATCGTCGCACAGAAGGCGTTTTTCCGTCACGCCCACCCGCAGGGTGAAGAAGGAGAACAGGCGGGCCAGGGCCAGCAGGGTCAGAATGATGAAAAAGATATAGCGGAACAGCCAGATCGCGGCGGTGATGATCCTGGGCAGAAACTTTTCCAGCTCCTCCGGCACCTTGAACTGCGCCAGAGCGGTCAGCGCCGGCCCGCTCGACCACACGGCCAGGGCCAGAGCGAACAGGATCGCGGCCTTGGCCAGCACCACCCAGTGCTTGCCGGTCCTGTAGAGAATATCCTCACCCTCGAAAACGAGGCCGTTTAAACTCATGGCTTCCCACTCCCACGGGCGTCGTGCCGTTTCGCCGCCCCGCCACATGGCGCAAGGCAGCGACAATCGACGGCTTTAACCGAAAACGGCGCATTAAGCAAAGCCTTCCTCAACCGCGGGGCCACCACCAGCCGACGCCGAGCGCCCAGGCCACGAGGCTCGCGCCCCCGGCCAGCACGGCAAACGC
>DQED01000228.1:2819-3502 GCA_003525525.1 Desulfovibrio sp. | reverse complement strand
GGCGTCTCCGACGCCTTCGGCCTCGCGCACACCCCGGTGGAAACCCTGCTGTAGGACCCACGGCATGGCGGCCGCGGTCCTTTTGCGGATCGCGTCCCGGGGGATGTCCGCGCGCGCCTCGCCAACGGATGCGGCCGCCCGGCAGGGGGGATTCCCGAAGCCGCGGCGGCCGTTTCCGGGCGCGTTTTCAGGCGGTCGCCGGCCCGGTCCCGGCAAGGAATGAAAAGACGACCCACGGCCAGGCCGTGGACCCCGCATCGTAGGCCCCGGCCTTTCCATCGCGGCATTTATTCCAAAAGCCCCGAGGGAAGGCCAGGGCAGGTCAAGGAAAAGAATCCGAACGTCAATGCGCCCCTGGGCGCCGCAAAGGAGGGTTGTTTACAGGCCGCGTTGTTTTCCATGCGAAATCCAGTTCAGGCATATCCTCTAAAAGCCCGAAGGAAATCAGATGGACACTCTGTGGAGAAGAAAAAGCATCACTGACTTGCAACAAGAGGCCAAAGCCCACAGCGGCTTCAAGAAAACCCTCGGCCCCGTCAACCTGACCGCCATCGGCATCGGCGCGGTCATCGGAGCGGGCATTTTCGTGCTCACGGGCAAGGCCGCGGCGGAATACGCCGGGCCAAGCGTCGTGCTTTCGTTTTTTCTGGCCGCGGTCTGCTGCGGCTTCGCCGGCCTGTGCT
>DQED01000228.1:1978-2766 GCA_003525525.1 Desulfovibrio sp. | reverse complement strand
CTGGCCTGGTTCATCGGCTGGGACCTCATCCTCGAATACTCCGTATGCGCCGCGACCGTCGCCGTGGGCTGGTCCGGGTACATGGTCAGCTTCCTCAAAAGTCTCGGCATCCACCTGCCGCCCCAGTTCATGGACGCGCCCGGCACGCATCTGGTCTACCTGTCCCAGGCCGTGTTCGACAAACTGCACGCGGTCACGCCCGAGGGCTGGTACCAGCTGGCGGCCTATGCCAAGGATCTGCAACTGGCGGGCATCGACGCGGCCGGGCTGCCCCAGGCCGTGACGCTTTTCAACCTGCCGGCGTGCCTGATCTGCCTGCTGCTCACGGGCGTGCTGATCCGGGGCATCAAGGAGTCGGCCACGGTCAACTCCTGCATCGTGGCGCTGAAAATCATCGTCGTGCTGCTCGTGATCGCGGTCGGCGTCTTCTTCGTCACTCCGGCCAACTGGCTGCCGTTCATCCCGCAAAATACCGGCGACTTCGGCCACTTCGGCCTGTCCGGCATCGTCCGGGCGGCAGGCGTGGTCTTTTTCGCCTACATCGGCTTCGACGCCGTCTCCACCACGGCCCAGGAGGCGAAAAATCCCCAGCGGGACATGCCCATCGGCATCCTCGGCTCCCTGGTCATCTGCACGATTCTCTACGTGCTGGTGTCCCTCGTGCTTACCGGCGTCGCCCCCTACACCAAGCTCAACGTGTCCGATCCCGTGGCCGTGGCCATCGACGTCATGGGCATGCCGTGGCTGTCGATCCTGGTGAAGCTCGGGGCCATCGCCGGCCTGACCTC
>DQED01000228.1:0-1948 GCA_003525525.1 Desulfovibrio sp. | reverse complement strand
TCCAAGGACGGCCTGCTGCCGCCCGGGTTTTCCAAGATCCATCCCCGGTTCGGCACGCCGTTTATGACCACGCTCGTCACGGGCGTGGCGGTGGCCCTTGTTTCGGGCTTTTTCCCCATCGGCATCCTGGGCGAGCTGGTTTCCATCGGCACGCTGTTCGCCTTTGCCATCGTCTGCGCCGGCGTGCTNNAGCCGGACCTGCCGCGTCCGTTCAAGACGCCGTTCATGCCGCTCACGCCCATCCTGGGCTGTCTCAGCTGCCTCTACCTGGCCGCGGGCCTGCCGTTGGACACCTGGCTGCGCCTGGTTATCTGGATGGCCATCGGCCTTGCCGTCTACTTCATGTACGGGATCAAGCACAGCAAGCTGCGCACGGCCGAACCCGCCACGGCGGTCGAGGTCGAGGCCGAATCCTAGGCCCGTCCCGTGCCTGCCTGAAAAGACGGGGGGCGCGCCAGCCGGCGCGCCCCCCGCGGGGATCCCGTCGGGTCGTCGACCCGCACCGTGGGTTTTCTCCGGACCATGCCCGCATGTTCCTCCTCCCGGCCCTCGGCGAGGGTGCGGCCGTTTTGGCGCTGCGGACTATGGCGAGGGCGGCGGCCTCCGCGGCGTCGCGAAACTGATTGTCCGGAAACACGCGGGGTTGCGGGAATACACAGAATACGACGCCTGACCGGGGTTGCCGAAACAAGGCGCCGCCATCGCGCGTTGCGATGGAGACTGGCGACCCGGCATCGCATCGCCGCCATCGCCGATCCTGATCTGGTTGCCGCCGTGAGCGGCCCCTCCTCACGCCGCAAAGGGGAAGTCGCATGAAATCCGTCAAAGTCAAAATCATGGTTGGCCTGTCCCTGGCCATCGTCATCCCTGTGACGTTGCTTTTCGGGCTGGTTTTTCGCGCGTTCTACACGCAGACCCTTGACCGGCGCGTCGATGCCGTCGCACGCGAGATCGACCAGCTCGACAATGCCATGACCCTCTTCATGGACCACGCCAGGGAAACCGTGTCCCTGCTGTCCGCCTCGCCCCTGTTGCGGCAGGCGGACGGGCCCCTGACCTCCTACGTCGCCACCACCGCCAGGACCAGGGTCGTCCCCAGGGATGACGATGCGGCGGGCAGGGCCCTCACCGCCTTTTTCAAGCAGTTCCAGGACGCCTACAAACCCTATGTCGAGGTGTATTTCGGCTCCGAGGACGGCGGCTTCGTTTCCGGCCTGGAATACGAGACCGCCGCCGGCTTCGATCCGCGCAAACGCCCATGGTATAAGGACGCGATGGCAACCCCGGACCGTCCCGTCATCGCCAAGGCCTACATGGCCACCTCGGGCGAGGCTGTGGTGACCGCGGCCAGGGCGGCCATGGCCGACGGCAGGCGCATCGGCGCAGTCGGCGTGGACATTTCGCTGCGTGTGCTCACGGACCTCATCAAGGCGATCAAGATCGGCCGCACGGGCTATGTGGTGTTTGTCCAGGGGGATGGCGTGGTCATCTCCAACCCGCGCGACCCTTCCCAGAATTTCAAGAAGATCGCCGAATTGGGCCAGCCCGGCATGGAAGAGGCCTTTCGCCTGGGCGCACGGTCCGCCGTGCTGGACCTCGGCGGAGAACGCGTGCTGGCCCTGTGCCACGACGCACCGCGCCTTGGCTGGAAACTGCTGGCCTTCGTCGATTACGACGAGGTCGTCGGCCCGATGCGCGCCCTCATGTGGCGGGTGGCCATGGGCCTTGCCGCCATGCTGCTCGTGGTCTTCCTGTTTGTTTCCTCTTTCCTGCGCATCGAGATCTTTCGCCCCCTGCACCGCATGATCGGGCAGCTTGAGGCCATCGGCGCGGGGCGCTACGGCGAGCGCCTGGCCGTGCGCCGGCGCGACGAGGTCGGCCAGGTCTGCGAGGCCCTCGACCAGATGTCCGCCACCCTGGCCGGGCATGTCCGCGAGATCGAGGCCCG
>DQED01000446.1 GCA_003525525.1 Desulfovibrio sp. | reverse complement strand
GCGGCAGGGAAGATTCCGGCCCCGGGCCGTCGCCTCTTCGGAGCGAAGTTCCTGGATTTTTTGCTATTGGAAAGGATTGGGGCGGAGTGTCGCGAGGCCGGAAGTGGTCGGCGGTCGGAAAGGGGAGCACACGAATGATGTTGACAATGAGACTCATTATCATTAAATCATGTTCTCATGCGGACGGCAGCCCGTCCGGAAATACGCATCACAGGAGTATGCCATGGGAAAAGCGCTTGTCGTGTTCGGCTCCACCACCGGAAATACCGAAACCGTCGCAGAAGTCGTGGCCAAGGTCCTGGAAGAGTCGGGAATGGCCGTTGACCTCAAAAACGCCGCCAAGGTCAAGGCGGCGGGGCTGGCCGAGGGCTACGACCTCGTGGTGTTCGGCTGCTCCACCTGGGGCGACGACGCAATCGAGCTGCAGGAGGATTTCATACCCCTGTACGACGATCTGGACGCGGCCGGGCTCGTCGGCCGGAAGGTCGCCGTCTTCGGCTGCGGCGATTCGAGCTACACCCATTTTTGCGGCGCGGTGGACGCCATCGCCGAAAAGGCCGCTTCCCTGGGGGCCAAGGTCATCGACCTGCCGCTCAAGATCGACGGGGAGCCGGACGAAGCCGAGGCCCGGGACTGGGCACGGGAAGTGTTCCGGAGCGCGGCGTAACGCCCCTCGCCTGGAGCGGGAGCGGATGGCGGAGGATAGGGTCCCTGCCGGGAGATGGGGACGGTTCGAAACGAGGAACGATATGGCGCGCGCGGCAGGCGCGTCGCCTTTGCCGGGCGGCTCTCGAAGGGTGAAGCCCGCTTGCCTGGAGGCTCTTATGGCTTGCACCAACGGAAAATGCGAACTTTCGGCCAACGTGAGGCAGCTGCGCGAAGCCGGCATGGAAGCTCTGGAGCGCGGCGACCTGGAAGGCGCCGAGGCGTTTTTGCGCCGTTCCGTGGCGCTTTCGGAAAAAGGCGGCGGCGTGGAGACGGCCACGGCCCATTCGGTGTTTCGCCTGGGACTGGCCCTGCACGAGGCCGGACGCAGCGACGAGGCGGCCGAGGAATTCGAGAAGGCCCTGACCCTGGTGCGCAATCGGGCCGGATGCGGCAGCAAGCTCTACCAGAACATCCTGGGGCATTTCGCCGCGATTTTGCCCGCGCGGGCTCCCGCCTGGGAATGCGCGGCGGCCGTGTAGAAACGACGGGCGAAAGCCCTTCGCGATGCGCGCCCCGTCCGGCTTGGCGGTTTCCGGCGGGGCGCGTTTTTTTTCAGAAAACCCGTATCCTCGTTTCCTTCAGGTACTTCTCTTCCAGCACGGTCCGGATGCGCTTGACGATGTTGCGCCGGATCTCCAGGTCGATGGGCAGATTGGGGTCCTGGTGCGCCTCGTTGATGCGCGCCCCGACCACGAACTCGATGGAGTCGCTGTTGAGCAGGATTTCGTAAAGCTGCGTGGCCGGGTTCTTCTCGCGCGGCACCTCGTCGCGTTCCAGCAGTTGCGCCGTGCGCGTAAGCGTCAGGATGCCTTCGGTCACGAGGTCCACGCCCTCCATTTCCGCCGCCGGCGGTATGTCGCAGCTCGCGCCCTTGGCCGTCAGGCAGTCGCGGATGGGCCGCCCGAGCTCCCGGGACACGATGTTGGCCGTGGTGCCGCCGCAGATGATCTTGCGCCCTTGGAAGTCCTCGAGCGCCTCGGCGAATTCCTTGTCGCGGCCGGCAGCGTAGGGCGGGCCGGTCAGGATGATCGTGCGCCGGGGGCGGCGCAGGTAGATCACGGCCGCGGTCATGTCGTCGAAGGCCCGCTGGAACGGTTCCTGGCGCAGGCCCTGGGCGAGGATTTTCTGGGAAAGGGCGCGGGCCGAAATCTTCGGGTCCTTGGCCACCTGCTCCAGGGCGAATTCCCGGCAGCCCTTGATGCGCCAGCCCAGGCGCAGCCGCTCGGACCCGAGCCCCGCCTGGGTGATGCCGTCGGAAGTGAATATCAGCCGGTCCCCGGGCCGCAGCGCCATGTCGTAGACCCGGATCACCCGGTCGTTGTAGCGCGGCGAGGAGACCTCCTCGAATTCCAGGTTGACGGCCTGCCCGTCGCGCACGAGCGTGATCGGCGGGTTGTCCATCTCCACCACGCGCGCCCCGCCGTTGGGGTGGATGTCCACCACCGTGAAGGTGGCGTAGCTGATCTTGCGCACCTGGCACACCGGCAGCGCGTCCATGATGACCTCGGCCGCGCGCACGATGTCCGTGTCGCTGGCCGTGTACTTGAGCGCCATGGTCGCGGTCATGAGCGACAGGATCGAGGCCTTGACCCCGTGACCGAGCCCGTCGGAGAGCACGGCGATGGTGCGTCCTTCGTCCGGCAGGCGCAGGGTCTTGAACGCGTCGCCGCAGATGTCCTCGCCGTAGCGGTTGCGCTGGGCCGCTTCCACCTCGACGAAGACCTCCTCGCTCGTCATGCGCGCCGACCCCGCAGTTCTTTTTCGGTCAGCGCGTGCGCCCCGCTGGAAAAGCCTTCGGACAGCGAACGCAGGAGGATCTCGGTGTCGGCCATGTTCTCGCCCAGGCGGCAGGCGATCTCCTGTACGGTCTCGAGGTTCTTGCGGATGATTTCCCGCGCCCGCTGGGCGATTTCCTCGCGGCGCAGCTCCGAGCCCGTGACGTCGAAGATGACGCCGCCGATGACGCTGCGCGGCTCGATGGTGAAGATGGTGACGCTGAACACCCGGTCGTCCTGGCGCAGCGCGTCACGGTGGATGTCGGTCTCGGTTTCGAGCGCCCGGCGGAACAGGGCGATGAACGGCACGATCTTCTCGAGCGCCGCTCCCTCCATGCCCGGGCTCGCCTCGAAGGCCATGAGCGTTTCCTCGCCGAAAAGCCGCGCAAAGTGCTCGTTGCACTCGATGATGTGCAGCTTGTTGTCGGCGATGACCACGCCGGCGGGAATGCAGCGCAGGAGCGCGTTGGCTTTGCGCATGGCGCGTTTTCTCAGGAAATGCACACACATAGACGGTTCGGCCAACCCCTCGAGCATGGCCCGCGCCAGTCCCCGGCAGGTCTCGTGGCCGCAGCCGCCGCAGTTGATCTCGTCCTCGGGCGTGAATTTGCCGATCAGGCGCAGCACCTTGACATACTGGTCCTCGCTGTAGACCGGCAGGTCCACGGGGGCGGGGTTCTTGCGCTCGCCGATGGAGACCACAGGCGCGCGCACCGGCGTTTCCGGCAGGGGCTTGACCGCGCGGTTGAAGACGTCGAGCTGGTCGAGCAGGCGCGGCCTGTGGCTGGACACGCACGGCCCGCGCACGCAGCCGCCGACGCAGGCGAGCATTTCCACGAACACCGGTCGCGGCAGCACATGGTTCTGGATGCCTTGCAACGCGGATTCGATGGTCGGGATGCCCGATAAGGTGGTGAAACAGACCTGGGTGTTGCCGGCGTAGGCCTTGATGGTGTCGGACATGCCCCCTTCGATGGGGTAGAGCGCGCCTTCCTTGGCCGGGTAGGGCATGAACATGTCGGCCGGTCCCGGGACCAGGGCGGCGGGATTGATGTTTTCCTGGCGCAGCATGGCGCGCAGGTCGGTGAAGGTCATGGCCGCGTCGAGCAGGCCCGGGTGGTTGTCGGCCTCGGTTTTTTTCGCCACGCACGGCCCGAAAAAGACCACGCCGATGCCCTGGCCGTAGTTGCGGCGCAGC
>DQED01000388.1 GCA_003525525.1 Desulfovibrio sp. | reverse complement strand
GCCCCCAGGCGCGCGCGCGCCCGGGCCAACGCGACGCGCGCGTGGCAAGCCAGCCATTGGCGGAAGTTGGGCAGGGTGTAGACCTGGCCGAGGCGGTCGAGGGGTTGCGGGGCGTCCTGCGCCGCCAGGCGTTCCAGGGCTTGGCCCATGAGGGGCACGCTGGCCGCGTACGCCCGCCGCGACACCTGCCCTGGGTAGTCCGTGGCGGCGATGGGAACCGTCAATTCCGCCACGGGCGTTCCGGCGTCCAGGCGCTCGCAAAGGCGTTGCACCGTCACCCCCATGGCCGCTTCGCGCCGGGCGACCTCCCAGAAGGCGGGCGGCTGCCCCCGGTAGCGGCGCATGTCGCCGTGGTGGTAGGACAGGACCCCGTGCGGCGCGAAGTCGAGCAGTTCTTTTTTGACGATGCCGTAACCGCCGAGCAGCACCAGGACATCCGGCGCGTACGCGGCGAGCGCGGCGAGGAATCCGGGGTCGCCGTAGCCGCTGAACGGCAGCGTCGGGACGTCCCGGTCCGCGAAATACCCACGGGCGTCGGTCCCCGGCGGGGTGCCCAGCTGCGCAAAGACCATGACGCCGAGGTAAAGGCCGCGCCCCTTGCGGAAGTGCCGGCGCAACCGCACGCCAAGCGGCACGGCGGGACGGACGTCCAGGGCGGCGCAGACGATGTCCAGGCCGGGCCGGGCGTGCAGGTCCTCGAGCACTGCCAGATTGAACGGGGACAGGGAGCTTGCGGCGAGTAACGCTAGGCGCATGGCGGCTTCCTCGGGGAGGGGTCGGGCCGGCGGCCGTGCCGCGGGGGGACGAACACCCCCGTCAGGGCGCCCCAGAGGCCGCTGGCCTTGACGATGAATTCGTTGATGTCCGTGGTGTCGTTGACGGAAATGCGGCGCAGCCGGAACGGATCGGTATGCTGGTCGTTGACGCCGTGGTCCACGGTGATGCCGGCGGCGTAGCCGGCGGCCTTGGCCTGGGCGATGTCCCGGTCGCAATAGTCGCCATTGGGATAGGACAACGTGCGCACGCGTAGGTGGTAGCGCGTTTCGAGCTCTTCCCTGGAGCCGGCGATTTCCCCGGCCGCTTCGTCGTCCTGGCAACAAGGCAGGCAGGGATGGAAGCGGGTGTGCGAACCGATGTCCGCGACGGCGGCCAGGCCCAGGACTTCCTCGTCGGAAAGGGCTTGGCGTGCGGGGCATTCCGCTTCCTGCCGGAACCCGACGCGCTCCAGCGCCGTCAGGCGCGCGGCGTTGGACACGCGTTTGAGCGGGCCGCTGTCCAGGTTTTCCGTGAGAAACCAGAAGCCGCGGCGCGTGCCCACAATGGCGGAGCAGAGGTAGAGGGTAACCTTGCCGGGATGGCGGGCGAACAGCTCCCGCAGCGCGAAGTTGCCGCGCAGGCCGTCGTCGAACGTGACGACGAGGTATTTTTCCCGCCCGAGGGGTCGGCCCTGGGCCGCGGCCTCCAGGTACTGGCCAAGGGAAACGAGGGCATAATGCCTTTCGATGTGCGCGAGGTGCCTTGAGAATGCCTCCGGCGGGATATCATGGTAGAGGAGGATCGTGATCTTGCCGCGCTGCCGCCAAAGACTGTGGAGCCACGGCAAAAACGACCAGCGCAGGGCAAAAAACACCATCCGGCGTACGAGGGCCATGATCGTTCTTCCTTCCTTGCGGGAAACCCGTGCGATCGCACCTGGCAAGGATGCCATACGACGGCCCGCCGTCGCAAGGACCGGCGCACCCTCCCTTGACCCCGTACGGTCCCCGGCTTAGAAAACGCGCGGTATGCGCGGGATAAGAACGCGCTGTGCGAAAAAGAAGAAAAATGCTGTTTCCTGATCGATTAGATAATATCGCGCGCCGCCGCGTCTTTTGGCTTTGCTGCGCCGTCTGTTATTTCCTGATCGCGTATGCGCTTTATGCGGTCATACCTGCAAGCAGGCATGCCACGCCGGACTCGGGCGCCTATATCGACATGGCCAGGACCCTGGCGGCACGCTTCCAGATGGATGTCGGGCTCCGTCTGCCCGCATATCCCTTGCTGTTGAGCGTTCCCCTGCACTTTGGAGCGGATCTTGTTCCGGCCATAATCTGCATCCAGGCGCTGTTGGGCTTTTTTTGCGCGACGTGCGTCGCCAAAGTCGCGGACATCTTCGTTCCTGAGAATTCCAATGCGGTCTTTTTCCTGACGCTGTTTAATCCGTACGGCTTGTTGTCCGCGCAGCTCGTGTTGCCCGAGACGTTTTTCGCGGCCGTCCTCGCCGCCCAGGCCCTGGCGCTGGTGACGGCATACGAAAAGCGGTCTCTCGCCGCCGCCCTCCTCTCCGGGGCGTTGACCGCGGTCCTGGCGCTCACGCGGGCCAACGCCGTGGTCTTGCTCGCGGGATATCCGTTCCTCATTGCCGTAGCGCTGCTGCAAAAGGACAAGCGATCCCGGTTCCCAGGCGACGCCGCCCGTTGCGCTGCGCACCTGCTCGCCGCTGCGCTTGTTTTGGCCCCGTGGCTCGGATACGTGCATGCCAGGACCGGACAAGTCTCATTGATCCCGCCCCAGTACAGCCGGTTTGCAAAATATGAGGCTTTCCGGTATATTAACTCATTGCTCGGGGAGTCGGCGGAGTCCGACGCCATAGCGCAGGTGAACCACCGCATCTGCGCGGTCGCAGCCGCGAATGACGGAAATTGCCGCGACGCCCCGCAAGACAGGCTGTACGACCTGGCTTCGGAGCGTTTTTGGAGCATCCTCGGAAGCTATGGAACAGCGCAGCTGACCCGGGGACTCGTGAAATCCATGAGTTCGTATTTCCTTTCCACAGGAGCGTCCTTGGTCGAATATTGCCTGGGCCCAGGACAACGGTTCATGAGCGTCGTCAGCGCCTTGCTGCTTTGCTTCATCGCCGTCGTAAGAATATTCGACGTGCTTGGCGTATACTATGCGGTCAAGGGGAAAAACGGCTTCCTGCTTGCGGTCGCCGCCATTTACATTGCCCTCTATCTTCTGCCGATCGGCTTCTTCGGCATGGCCCGCTACAGATACCCCGTGGACTTCTTCTTTGTCATTTTAGCCTGTTACGGCTATGCTGCGTGCATGACACGCCGTCGCTTGCGCGCCGCTGCCGCGGGCAAAACGCGGGTGTAGGCATGCCGGGCTATCCGAGTCTTCACCAGGCATCACCCGCGAGGCCCTTTTTCATGTCAAACCAGCCAATCCTTCCTTTCAGGCGTGTTGCATCATGAAGACCCTGTTTGCCATCCTCGACGAGGGCGACGACGCGCACGTCGCGGAAATCGAACTGCGTCTGAACGCGGCCGGCTTCCGCGGCCGCGACACGGCGGTCGTCCTCCATTTCTCCCGAACTCCCCCCGTGGCCGGGGCGCACGCGCCGTGCGGCAACACCCGTCTGGAAACCATCGTCAGCGAGGGGCGTCTTGGCTACGGCGAGCAGGTCAAACTGGCTTTCGCCCTGGCCGAACGCCTGAGCTGCGACGCCGTGGTCACCCTGGACGGCAAGCCGCGCTACCCCGTGGAAGAGATTCCCACGCTCCTCGCTCCGCTTACGGACGGGGCGGCCCTGGCCCTGGCCATTCCGGCCGGCGAGACCAAGCTCGTCCGGGCCGGAAGCTGGCTAGCCTCCCGCCTGATCAATTTCCTGACCAGCACGCGCCTGTCCGCCTGGCACACCGGTTTCCGGGCCTACCGCGTCACCGCCCTCGCCAGGATTCCCTACGCAAAAAACCGCGACGACCGGGAATTCAACACCGAAATCCTCATCCAGCTGCTCATCGCCGGCCGGGACATCGCCCAGGTCGACGTTCGCAACTACCCCCACGCCGCCCTTTCCTTCCTGGCCAAGTGCCGTTTCTGCATGGCCATGTTCCAGACGGCGGGGCTCAGCCTGTTGCACCAGTGCAGCCTCTTCTACCAGCCCCAGTTCGATCTGGGGGAGCCGCTGGACGCCTACGGGCTCAAGCTCGGCTACCGTTCCTCGCACACCCTGACCCTGGCGACCGTACCCGCCGGAGCCCGGGTGCTCGACATCGGCTGCGGCAACGGGGCGTTCGACCGCCTGCTCGTGGAACGGGGTTGCCAGGTCCACGGCCTGGACCAGCACCAGGCGGCCGACATCCACGGCCTGGACGCCTACACCCGCATCGACCTGGACGTCCGGGACCATGCCTTCCCGGTGCGCGGCTACGACGCCATCCTGCTTCTCGATATCCTGGAACACCTGCGCTATCCGGAAAATCTGCTGGCCTACGTGCGCGCGAATTCCGGACCCGACAAGCCGGACGTACTGATCTCCGTGCCCAACGTGGCCTTCTTCATCATCCGCCTGCGGCTGTTGTGCGGCAGCTTCCAGTACGGCAAGCTGGGCATCCTGGATCTGACGCACACGAGGCTTTACAGCGAGGCCTCCATCGTCTCCCTGCTTGAACGCAACGGCTACGCCGTGCAAGCCGTCGAGGGCATCCCCGCGCCCTACCCCAAGGCCATAGGCCTCGGCGTCGTCAGCCGCTGCCTGCTGACCTGCAACGGCTGGCTGATCAAGTGCAACCGCCGCGTCTTCGCCTACCAATTTTTCATCCACGCCCGCCCCAAACCGACCCTGAAGGACCTGCTTCCCGAGGAAGCTGCGTCGCCGCGGGCCCTCCCTTGACCCCGCCCTGTCCCCGGCTTAGAAAGCGCGCGGTATGTGCGGCATAAGCGGCGCGTTCAATCCAAGCGGTTTGTCCCCGGACGACGCCGGGCTCGTGGCCCGGTTCGGCCGGATCATGCGCCATCGCGGCCCCGACGACGAGGGACTCTTCGCCGACGCCGCCTGCGTCCTGGGCCATCGCCGCCTGGCCATCATCGACCTCTCGCGCGACGGCCGTCAGCCCTTCGCCTCGCGCGACGGCCGCTTCCAGCTCGTCTTCAACGGCGAAATCTACAATTATCTCGAGCTACGCGGGGAACTGGCCGCCAAGGGCCACACGTTCCGCACCAAAACCGACACCGAGGTGCTCCTGGCCGCCTGGCTCGAGTGGGGGCCGGACTGCCTGCCCCGCTTTAACGGCATGTTCGCCTTCGCCGTCTACGACACCCAGGCGCGCGCGCTGTTCCTGGCCCGCGACCGCTGCGGCGTCAAACCGCTCTATTACGCCGTGGTCGGCGGCACGTTCTATTTCGCCTCGGAGATCAAGGCGCTGCTCGCCGTGCCCGGCCTGCCGCGCGCCGTGGATGCGCAGGCCCTTTTCGACTACCTCGCCTACAACCGCACCGACGTCGCGGACGAGACCTTCCTCGCCGCCGTGCGCAAGCTCCCCAAGGGCTGCCGCATGGCCGTGGACGCCGGGGGGACGCGCATCGCGCGCTGGTGGGACCCCATGGCCTTCCTGGACGCGCGGTTGGACGTGCCCCTGGAAACGGCGCGGCGCACGGTGGAGGAGCTCGTGGTCTCGGCCATGACGCTGCGCATGCGAAGCGACGTGCCGGTCGGCTCCTGCCTTTCCGGCGGCCTCGATTCCTCCACCATGGTCGGCATCCTCTTCGACCGCCTGCACGCGCCGGCCGGCTATCCCTGCTTCACCGCCGCCTTTCCCGGCCACGCCGTGGACGAGACGGCCCACGTGGACGACCTGCGCCGCCGCTATCCCTTCGAGAGCCTCCGCACCTTTCCCACGGGCGCATCCTGCCTCGAGAACCTGCGCGACCTGGCCTGGCACAACGACGAGCCCACCACGGGCGCGGCCATCTACGCCCAGTACGAGGTCATGCGCCTGGCCCGGCAGCACGGCGTGACCGTGCTCCTCGACGGCCAGGGCGGCGACGAGGGTTTCGCCGGCTACCAGTACCTGCACGGCTTCAACCTCTACGGGCTGTGGCGGCGCGGCGACGCGCCGGGGCTCGTGCGAGAGCTGGCCAAGGTGGTTGTGCGCCGCCAGGACCGCTCCAGCCTGACGACCTTCGGCTTCCTGGTCCTGCCGCGCGCCCTGCGCAAGGCGGCGCTGCGGGCCGCCTCGCCCTTTCTCTCCCGGGACTTTTTCAAGGCCCATGCGGACAAGAGTCTGATCACGAGGGAATTCTTCGACGCGGGCGACCTCAACGCCGCCCTGGCGCGGCACTACCAGTACAAGCTCGAGCACCTGCTGCGCACCGAGGACCGCAATTCCATGGCCTTTTCCGTGGAATCGCGCGTGCCCTTCCTGGACTACCGGCTGGTGGAATACCTGCTCGGCCTGTCCGGCTCCTTCAAGATCCGCGACGGCGAGACCAAGTACCTGCAGAAGCTGGCCCTGGCCGCCTACGCCACCCCGGGCATCGTGGCGCGCAAGGACAAAATCGGCTTCACCACGCCCATGGACGCCTGGCTGCGCGCCGCGCCCTGGCAGGAGCTGGCCCGGCGTTCCTACGCGACCGTGCGCGCCGCCTATCCCGGCGTGTTCGACGCCGCCCCTTCCTTTGACAAGTCCGGGCATTGCTGGAAAATCATCCAGCTGGCCCTTTTTTCCGACCTTTTCCTCAGCAACGCGGAGATTCCCCGGTGATCGTGATCGGCATCAACGAAGGCATCAACGCCTCGGTGGCGGTGGGACGCGACGGCGAAATCGTCTTCGCCCTCCAGGAAGAACGCCTGAGCCGGGTGAAAAACCACATGGGTTTTCCCCACAAGGCCCTGGACGCCGCCCTGGCCTTTTTGCAACTCGCCCCGGGCGACGTGGACGCGGTGTGTCTATCCAACCGCCACAGCCCGGAGGTGACCAAGGAGCAGTTCTACCGCCAGTGCGAGACCGCGGCCAAGGACACGTGGCAGCTAGTGCGCGACCGCGAGTTCGAGGCCCTGGCCTACCTGGGCTACAGCCACCTGCCGCCGCGCTGGCGGGAACGGGTGAAAACCACGCTGCTCGACCCGGTCTTTTCCCGGCGCAACCGCAACCAGGAAGCGCATATTGCCGCCCACGGCCTGGGCCGCGCCCGACTGCACCGCTTCGACCACCACGGCAATCACGCCGCATCCGCCTATTACGGGCTGTGCCGCGATTTCGACGCCCCGCACCTGATCGTGACCCTGGACGGCGGCGGCGACGACAGCTGCGGCCACGTCTATATCGGCGAAAAGGGCCGGCTGCGCCTGCTCGCGGCCACGCCCTCGGGCAACTCGCCCGGCCAGATCTATTCCAATGTCACCTATTTCATGGGCATGACGCCTCACGAGCACGAATACAAGCTCATGGGTCTGGCCCCCTATCCCCACGAGAAATACGCCCGGGGCCTGGCCGACATCTTCCGCTCCTACCTCGACCTCGATCCGGAAAACCCGCTGCGCTTCAAGCGCAAGATTCCCGAGCCCACCCACCGCCTGGTGCCGCGCCTTTTCAAGGACTTCCGCCGCGTGCGCTTCGACAACCTCTCCGCCGGGCTCCAGGCGTTCACCGAGGACCTGCTCGCGCGCTGGCTCACGGCGCTGATGGAAAAGACGGGCATCCGCCGCGTGCTGGCCGCGGGCGGCGTGTTCATGAACGTCAAGGCCAACAAGCGCATCGCCGAGCTGCCGGGCATCGAATCCTTCGACGTCTTCCCCTCCTGCGGCGACGAGACCCTGCCCTTCGGCGCGGTCTGGCAGACCGAGGTCGCCGACGGCCGGGCTCCGGACGATCGCTTCCGCCTGCGCCACTTCCACCTGGGCCCGCAGGCCGGCGACGACCTCGAGGCGGCCCTGGCCGGGCACGAAGGGGAGCTGGCCGTGCGCCGGCTGGACGATCCCGAGGCGCGCACGGCCGAACTGCTCCACAAGGGCCGCATCGTGGCCCGCTGTTCGGGGCGCATGGAATTCGGGGCACGGGCGCTCGGCAACCGTTCCATCCTGGCCGACCCCGCCAACCTGCGCGTCATCGCGGTCATCAACCGCATGATCAAGCAGCGCGATTTCTGGATGCCCTTCGCCCCGGCCATGCTGCGCGAGCAGGCCGAGCGCTTCATCCGCATCCCGGCGTCCCTGCCCGGGGACACGGTCTCGCCCTACATGATGCAGACCTTCGACACCACGGAGCTGCGCGACGTTTTCCTCGCCGGCGTGCACAGCGCCGACCACACCGCCCGGGCGCAGATCGTGACCGAGACGTCCAATCCCGCCTTCCACCGCCTCGTCGGCCGGTTCGCGGAACTTTCGGGCTACGGCGTGGTGCTCAACACCTCGTTCAATCTCCACGGCTTCCCCATCGTCACCGGCGCGCGCGACGCCGTGGACGTGCTGTTGCGCTCGGGGCTCGACTGCCTGGTGGTGGACGACACGCTCATCGAAAAACGGCCGGACGCACGATGAACATCCTCGTGGACCTGGGCCACCCCGGCCACGTGCACTTCTTCCGGCACCAGATCGCGCTGTGGCGCGCGCACGGCCACACCGTCACGCTCGTCTCCCGCGACATCCCCATTGTGGAGCGGCTCCTTGTCGCGTTCGGGCTTGCGGCAAAGGTCGTCGGGACGCGGCGGCGCGGCGCGCTGGGACTTGGGCTCGAACTCCTCGAACGCACGGCGAAGCTCGCCCCGCTGCTGGTGCGGGAGCGCATCGACGTGGCCGCGGCCATTGGCGGCGNNCGCTCACCGCGCCGGCCTGCCGCCTGGCCGGCGTGCCCTGCGTGGTCTTCGACGACACGGACACGGCCGGCATCGAAAACAGGATCAGCCATCCCCTGGCCGCCGTCATCGCGACGCCAACGGGCTATCCCCACGACCTGGGCAGAAAGCAGGTGCGCTACGACGGCCTGCACGAACTGGCCTACATGCACCCGGCGCGGTTCACGCCGGACCCGGCCGTGGCCGCGCGCTACGGCTTTTCGCCGGACGCGCCCTACGCCGTGGTGCGCTTTTCCTCCTGGGAGGCCGGGCACGACTTGGCCGCGCGCACGGCGAGCCTGGACGAAAAGCTCGCCCTGGTCGCGGCGCTCAAGGAAAAGGGAAAGGTGCTGGTGGTGCCGGAAGGCGACCCGCCGCGCGAACTGGCGGCGTTCACCCCGGCCATCGCGCCCGAGGACTTCCACCACCTGCTCGCGCTTGCGCGATACTGCGTGACCGAAGGGGCGACCACGGCCTCGGAAGCCTGCATCCGCGGCGTGCCGAGCCTGTACCTCAACCCGTCGCGGCCGTTCTACATCGGGGAACTGGCGCAAACGGGCCTGCTCGCCGTGGGCGAACCCGGCAGGGGGCTCGTGGCGGCCCTTGCGGCGCTGTGCGACCGTTTCCCGGACCCCACCCCGTCCGGCGAGGCGGCCGCGAAATTCGTCGCCGACCGCATCGACGTGGCCGCCTTCGCCGCGGACCTGGTCGAACGCCAGGGTCGCTTCACGCACCGCTAGACCCCGCATCCCTGCGAAAACTCGTCCGTATCGTTGCGAAAAGGCCGTCGTTCGGACTGTTGGCCGGGAGAACGGCGCGTGGTTGCCTGCGCGCCTAGACCCCGTTTCCGGCCACGAAACGCCGCAAACTCGCCACGACGCGCGATGCCGTGCGGCCGTCCCAGAGCTCGGGCGCGCGCTTCCCCAGGGGCCGGTCCAGGGCGGCATGCGCCTCCTCTTCCAGCGTCTGCGGCGTCACGAGGCGGTTGGTGCCCTCGCTGACGGTGATGGGTCGCTCCGTGTTGGGGCGCAGCGTCAGGCAGGGAATGCCGAGGTAGGTGGTCTCCTCCTGGAGCCCGCCGGAATCGGTCAGCGCGAAGCGGCTGGCGAAAAGCGCGCCCATGAAAGCGATGTAGGGCAACGGCTCGGCCAGAACCAGGGATGGCAGGCTGGTGAGGCGACCCATGAGGCCGAACGCCTCCAACCGGGCGCGGGTGCGCGGATGCAGGGGGAAAAGCAGGGGCAGCCGGGCGGACAGGCGCGAAAGCGCGGCGCAGATGCCGGCCAGCCGCTCGGGATCGTCTACGTTGGAAGGGCGGTGGAGGGTGACCAGGCCGAACCCGCCGCGGGACAGGCCGAAGGCCTGCTCGGGCCGCACGGCGTCGATGCGGGGCCGCAGCCGCTCCAGGGTGTCGATCATGATGTTGCCGACGCGCACGACCTTGGCGGCATCCACCCCTTCCCGGGCCAAATTGGCGTCGGCGTCCGGGGAGGGCGTCCACAGAATGTCGGCCACGGCGTCGGTCACTACGCGGTTGATCTCTTCGGGCATGGTGCGGTCGAAGGAGCGCAGCCCGGCCTCAAGATGGGCCACGGGCACGCCGAGCTTGGCCGCCGCCAAGGAACAGGCCAGGGTGGAGTTCACGTCGCCGACGACCACGGTCACGGCGGGGCGCTCTTCGCCCAAAAGCGCCTCGTAGGCCATCATCACCCGCCCGGTCTGCTCGGCGTGGCTGCCGCTGCCCACGCCGAGATTCCGGTGCGGCGGGGGCAGGTCGAAATCCCGGAAAAAGACGCCCGACAGGCTGGCGTCGTAGTGCTGGCCGGTGTGGATAAGGCGCGCCTCGGCCCAGGGTTCGGCGCAAAGCGCGTGGTAGAGTGGCCCGACCTTCATGAAGTTGGGCCTGGCCGCGGCCACGAGGTGGATGCGCACGCGGCGCGGGGGCTTTGCCGCCATTACTTGTAGAGCCGGTCGTTGTCCTGCATGTCCATCCACATGGCCGACAGCAGGAACTGGAAGCCGCTCATGCTCAGGAAAACGAACAGCAACAGCACAACGAAGCTCCAGGACTGCCCGGAAAAGAAGTCACCGAGCAGGCGCAGGGAGAGCAGGCCGGCCACGGACAGCGTGAAAAACGAGAGGTTGTAGAGCATGAAGATGGGATGAAAGTCCTTGAACAGGTACTTGATCCACAACCGCTTGAAGAAGGATTTGCACAACAGCCAACTGACAGTATAGATGACCTTGCGGATGTTCATCTTGGAGGTTTCACCCACGTTGTACACGGGCTTTATCTCCACCTCGCGCAGGGTGCAGTAGGCAATGTTGAGCTTGACCAGCATGTCGTTGGGCATGCCGTAGCGCGGATAAATCTTGTACAGGCGCAGGGCGCGCAGGGCGGCCAGGGAGATGGCCGTGTACCCGGTCTGCGTGTCGGAGACGCGCCAGTAGCCCGAGGCGATCTTGGTCAGCATGGACAGGATGGAATTGCCGAAATAGCGGATCTTGGGAATGACCAGCCAGGCCGAGCGGTGGATGAGCCGGTTGCCCTTGACGTAGTCGATGCCCTCGTCCACCACCGGCAGGCAGATGCTTTCCAGTTCGGACGGGTCCATCTGGCCGTCCCCGGCCATGACCGCGGTGCAGTCGATGGCGTAGTCCTTGCACCACTTGTAGCCCCTTGCGATGGCCGCGCCCACGCCGCCGTTGCGCAGGAGGTTGATGAGGATGACGCGGTCGGTGTCCGGAGCGTCGTTGACCACTTCGGACGGGGTGAAAAACTGGAGCTCCTGCTGTTCGATCTGGCGGACAAGGACTTCGGCCCGGTTGTAGCGGGTCTCCTCGAGATCGTCGCACAGGGCTTCGTAGCAGGCCGTGCCTTCGCGGTCCTGGCGCATGAACTCCCGCACGACGGCTTCGGTCGCGTCGCGGGAACAGTCGTTGACCACGACGATGCGGTCCACGAACGCCGGCATCGTGGCCAGCACCTGGGCGATCTGGGTTTCCTCGTTGTAGGCGGGAACCACCACCGCCACGGTCTTTCCGTGCAGCATGCGGACATCCTTGCTTGATGACGGTCTTCGGCAGGCGACGCTAAGGCAAACCGGGGCCGAAGGCCACTGCCGCGGGAAGCGCGCCGCGCCGGCTCACTGCTCTTGCCGGCGATAGGCCTCGTCGAAAATGCAGTCAATGGCCTTGTCGAACGCCTTGGAGCGGATCACCTGCTCCAGGGCGGAATTGGAGAGCACGTTGGCCTTGTTGAGCACGATCCAGGCCACGCCCATGCGGTCGAGCTCGGCCTCGGCCTTCTCCGGGGCCTTCGTGCGGCGTGCCGGATTGAGGCGTTCGTCACCGAGGAACATCACGTTGTCGTCGGTGTAATACCAGGGGATGTAGGGCGCGTCGGTGACGATGAGCTGCTTGTCGCCGTCCTTCTCCTGGCGCAGGCGTTTTCCCACTTCCCACCAGCAACTCTGCTTCACCGCGAGCAGGGAGAGCACGTCGTCGCGGCGCACGACCTGGACGGCGACGGTGTTTTTCTCCCAACGCACGAGGGCGAACGCCGCGCCGCCGGCGAGGCAGGCCACGCACAGCCCGGCCAGGACGGCGCTTTTGCGCGTGGGCCAGAACCGGTTGACCGCCAGGACCAGGAAATACGCGGCAAGGAACGCGGCCGGGGGATAGAGCGAGAACCGGAAGCGGTGCACCTCGTAGTACGCGGCCCCGAACCCCGGATAGATCCAGTCGAAAATCCCGAGCACCTGCATCTGCAACAGCACGGTGAAAATGCCCGCGGCCAGAACCGGGGCCGGCAGCCGCTTACGGCGCACGGCCGCGGCGAGCAGGCCGGCCAGGGCCACGGCCGCCACGCCGACGGCCAGCCCATCGTTGGCGTACTGGTTGGCCAGGCGGGAAGGCAGAGCGGACAGCCCCGGTTGCGGCGGCGGCGGCGGCGTCCAGGTCTTGGGCGCGCCCAGGCGGGCGACGTCCATGCCCACCATCTCGAGCCCCAGGGGATGCCCGGTGGCCTCGTAGGCGACAATGAAATGGTTGGCCCCCACGAAAAAACCCAGGGCGACCCAGGCCCCGAGGACTACCTTGGACCGCAGCCCCGGCAAGGCCAGGGCGAGGCAGCCGTAGAGCATCGGGGCGACCATCAGGCTGCTGCTGTGGGAATTCCAGAGAAAGGCGAACGCGGCGGCGAGCAGCAGCGTGCGACCGTCGCGCCACGCCAGGGGCGCGCGACGGTCGGGCATGAAGCCGAAGGCCAGCAGCATGGGGATGATGCGGAAGACTTCCCGCGCGCTCATGGTGAGCAGCGCCCCCAGGTAGGCGGCGAAAAACAGCAGGGTCGGCGCGAGAACCGCCGCGAACCCGCCGTAGCGCAGCGCCAGGCCGGCAAGCACGAGCAGCAGGGTCAGGTTTTGCAATTGCAACGCGACCCGCATGCTGAAGTCCTGTGTCCGCTCCGGGGAAAACGCCAGGCCCGAGGCGAGCAGGCCTACATAGGTCAGGGGATGGTCGTTGCCCCGGATGTAGTTGTGGGCATTGGGAACGGGAGTCGGGACGAAGCGGGCGGCGTAGGTGCGTTCGTCGCTCAGCGCCTTGGCCTCGACGCCGTAGACGAGGGTGTCGCCGTGCCAAATAGGCCGGATCGCGGCCTGCCCGGCCATCCAGGCCATGAAACAGAATGCCGCGCAAAAGACGGCGACGCCGACCTTGCCCCCGCCGCCGGCGGCGCGCAGCATGGCGGCGAAAGCGGCCCGGGCCCGTGCGCACTCGGCGCGCAAGGCGAAAAGCGCGGCCGCGGCCACGGCCAAGTGCAGCCCGGCCAGGGCCAGCGGGGCAAATCCGGCGAAGACGATGAGAAAGGCCAGGTGCAGCAGCCCGGCGGCGCAGGGCGCGAAGCCCGTGCCGAGCAGAAAGGGCGCAAGAATCTCGCGCGGTCCCTGCGGCGCGGCGGTCGCCTCGGCGCGGAGCAGACGCAGGGAGAACGCTCCCGTGGCGACGGAAAGCGCCGCGTAGTACAGGCAATAGACGAGGGCGAGAGCGATGACGGTCACGGAGCGCGTTCTTTCCTCAGGTATGGTTGTGTCTTTCCGCCCGCGCCGCGGGGGCGGGCGCCGCGGCGAGAAGGTCCGCGGCCGGTCCGATCGTCAGCGAAACCAGCAGACTCCGGGAAGGCAAGACCCGCCGTGGGCATAATACCTTTGCCGGGCGACGGCAAGACGCTTTTCCCGCGCGCGGCGCGCGCTTCCCGTCCGATTCCCGCAAAGGTGCTTGACTTCGCCGTTTCGAGCCCCTACCAAGCTTCTGACTGCCGTCCGACACTCCGAGAGACATCCGCACATGACACAAGACGCCTATGCCCTGGCCCTGCGCCACCTGCCGCTTGCCCCGCGCAAGTGGACGATCACCGGCGTCGCCGGCTTCATTGGCTCGAATTTGCTGGAACAGCTGCTTCGCCTGGAGCAGACGGTCGTCGGCCTGGACAACTTCCTCACCGGCCACCGCAGCAACCTCGAGGAAGTCCGCGCGCTGGTGGGGGAGGAAGCCTTCGGCCGCTTCCGGCTGCTCGAAGGCGACATCCGGGACCCCGCGACCTGCGGGGAGGCCTGCCGGGACGCGGACGTCGTCCTGCACCAGGCCGCGCTGGGCTCCGTCCCCCGTTCCCTGGACGATCCCGTCACCACCGACGCCATCAACGCCCAGGGCACGCTCAACATGCTCGTGGCCGCCCGGGACGCCGGCGTCAAGCGGTTCGTCTACGCCTCGTCGAGCGCCGTCTACGGCGACAATCCCGCCCTGCCCAAGCGGGAGACCGAGGATTGCCGGCCGGTTTCCCCCTATGCCGTCAGCAAGGTCGCCAACGAACTCTACGCCAGGGTGTTCAGCCGGGCGTACGGGCTTCAAACCGTGGGCCTGCGCTATTTCAACGTGTTCGGGCCGCGCCAGGACCCCGAAGGGCCCTACGCCGCGGTCATCCCCCTCTGGTTCGCCTCCATGCTCGCCGGACAGACGATCTACTGCAACGGCACCACGGAGATCAGCCGGGATTTCTGCTTCGTGGACAACGCCGTGCAGGCGAACATCCTTGCCGGAACCGTCGAAAACCCGGCCGTGTCCGGACGGGCCTACAACATCGCCTGCGGGGTCCGGCGCAGCCTCGGGGAACTGTACGCCTGCGTGCGCGACAGGCTGCTTGACCTGCGTCCCGCGCTGGCCGACGCCGCGCCCGTGGTCCGGGACTACCGGCCCGGCGACATCCCGCATTCCCTGGCCGACATTTCACGGGCGGTCGAGGATTTCGGCTACGCCCCGCGGCACAGCCTGGAGAGCGGCCTCGACCTCGCCCGCGAGTGGTACCTGGCGCATGCGCGCTGATCCTTTGCCGGCATTGCCGGCGGGGATGCGCGGGAGCGCCCGCGAAATACCATGTGCGGCATAGCGGGTCTCGTCGCCGACGCCGCCCGCCCCCTGGGCGGGGTCCTTTCGCGGATGACCGAAAATCTCGCCCATCGCGGCCCGGACGGCCAGGGTTTTTGCGCCTTGGATCCCGGGATATCCTGCGACGCACCGGCCCGCCCGACGCCGCCCGACGGCGCGGCCCGCGTCTTTCTGGGCCACCGCCGCCTGGCCATCATCGACCTCGCCGGCTCGGCCCAGCCGCTGCGCAACGAGGACGGCTCGGTCTGGGTGACCTTCAACGGCGAAATCTACAATTACCGCGCGCTGCGGGCCGCGCTTCAGGCCGAGGGGCACGTCTTCGCCACGGGCACAGACACCGAGGTGATCGTACACGGGTATGAGGCGTGGGGGCTGGACGTGCTGACGCACCTGCGCGGCATGTTCGCCATCGGGATCTGGGATCGCGGGCAGCAGCGGCTGTTTCTGGCGCGGGACCGCATGGGCGAAAAGCCGTTGTACGTGGCTCGCCGGGGCGATGATCTGCTGTTTGCCTCGGAGATCAAGGCGCTGCTGGAACATCCAGGCGTGGGGCGGGCGGTGTGCGACGAGGCGCTGGTGTCGTACCTGTCGGTGGGGTACGTCGCGCCGCCGCTGACGCTGTTCGAGGGAATCGAGAAGCTCGCGCCGGGCGAATGGCTGCGCGTCGATGCGCAGGGGATCGAGACGGGGCGCTACTGGCAGCCGGAGATGGACACGCTGCACCCGTTCGCTGGATCGTACGACGAGGCGGTGCGGCGCACGCGCGACATGCTGACCGAAGCGGTCGAAATGCGGCTGATGAGCGACGTGCCGTTGGGCGTGTTTTTGAGCGGCGGCGTCGATTCGACCGCGGTGGCGGCGCTGGTCAGCCGGGCGGTCAACCAGCCGGTGCAGAGCTTCACCGTGGGGTTCGATCACGCGCCGGGCAGCAAGGGCGATACCAAATTCAACGTCGATACGCGTTACGCGGCGGTGGCGGCGCAGGCGCTGAAGGCGGAACATCACCTGATCACGATCCGGCAGGACGACTCATTGGCGGCGCTGTTCCCGCATTTGATTCACGCGATGGACGAGCCGATCGTGCAGCCCGCGATCGTGCAGACGGCCTACGTCGCGGCGCTGGCGCGGCTGAAGGGCGTGCCGGTGCTGCTGAGCGGCGACGGCAGCGATGAGATCTTCGGCGGGTATGCGCATTACCGCGCCGACCGCCTGTTGGAGCGCTACCTGGGCGTGCCGGGCCTGCTGCGATCCGCCATTCTGACGCCGCTGCTGGAACGCGCGCCCGCGCGCTTCGACGGGGCGCGCAAGCTGGCGCAGAAATCGCGGGCGGTGGAGCCGGTGGAGCGCTATTTGCACTGGATGCGCATCGTTGATCCGGCACAGTTCCCCGATCTACTGGCGCGGGACGGGCTGGCCGGGCGCGCCTCCGCGATCCTGGAGCGCTCGCTGCGCCCGATCCTGGACGCGCCGCACACGGCGCACTTCGCGGATCGCATCGCGTATACGAGCCTGCGGCGGTGGGTGGCGGAGGACAGCAACATGCGCGTGGACAAGATGAGCATGGCGATGTCGATCGAGGCGCGCGCGCCGTTCGAGGATCACGACCTCGTGGGCTGGGGGCTGTCGCTGCCGCTGGGCGCCAAGCTGCGCGGCGGTGGCTTCAAGACGGTGCTCAAGGACGCCGTGCGCGACCTCGTGCCCGGCGAGATCCTGAACCGGCCCAAGTGGGGATTCATTCCGCCCAGCTCGGACTGGCTGCGCACGGTGCTGCGTCCGCTGGTCGAGACGCACCTCTCGCGCGAGCGGATCGAGGCGGCAGGCGTTTTCCGCCCGGAGACCGTCGCGCGGCTGGTGGACGATCACATGACGCGGCGCGGGTACGAGCTGTGGCCGCTGTGGGCGATCCTGTCGTTCCAGATCTGGCACGCGATTTATATCGACGGCAGCCTGACGCTCGATCACAAGCTCGCTCCGGCGGATCTGGCCGACGCGATCGTTCGGTAAACGGAAGCACCTCACCCCCAGCCCCTCTCCAATCAAGTTGGAGAGGGGAGAAAAGCCGTCTCAACGGAGTTTGTAGGGACGGGTTCCGAACCCATGCGCATTAAGTTAAGCATCTCCGAGGGAAATGCGGCCTTTCGTAGGGGCGGGGCTTGCCCCGCCCGCTGAGAGAAAAGCCGGGTAGGGCAAGCCCNNACGGTGTCCATCGCTCGCGGTTTACATTAACGCCAGAGGAAATGGACCTGTTTCCTCCGTTAGCCAAATGCCTATGGGTTCCGAACCCACCCTGGCTTTATCCGAATTTAAGAGTTAAAGAGCACGCAGCTCCGTCTGTTTTTTGTTCCCTGAACATCACCCGCTGGTGTGGACGTGATTGCGCGTATACTGGAATTACCGTCCGTCACAGAGAGCGCAGCCAGGGAGAGCCTATGGGGCACGTCGAGGTCGCACGAACACTGAACGCACCGGTTCAGGCGGTGTGGGACTGCCTGAACGATATCGAGCACACGCCGGAATGGGTGACAGGGCTGGAAGCGGCGGAGATCAAAACCAGCGGCCCGTACGGCGCGGGCAGCGTTTACCACGATCACAACCGGCTGGGACCGTTCCCGCAGGAAACGCCCTGGTACGTGACGGTCTTCGAGCCGATGACGCGG
>DQED01000092.1 GCA_003525525.1 Desulfovibrio sp. | reverse complement strand
CCGGCACCAACGGCAAGACCACGGTCAGCTACCTGCTCGAACGCCTGGGGACCGCCGCCGGCAAAAAGGTCGGCGTGCTCGGCACCGTGGCCTACCGCTGGCCCGGGTTTTCCCGCGACGCGTCGCTCACCACCCCGGACTGCCTGACCATCCACGAAAATCTCGCCGCCATGGACCGCGCCGGCTGCGACCTCGCCGTCATGGAGACCTCGTCCCACGCCCTGGACCAGGACCGCCTCGCCGGCCTCTCCTTCGCCGCCGCCGCCTTCACCAACCTGACCCAGGACCATCTGGACTACCACCGCGACATGGAGACCTATTTCGCGGCCAAGGCCAAACTTTTCCGTCATTACCTCGTCGATCCGGCCAGGGCCGTGCTCAACTTCGACGATCCCTTCGGCCTGCGCCTGTTGCGCGAATTTCCCCAGGCCATCGGCTACGGTCTGGGCAAGCCGCCCCACGGGTTTTCCCGGCTGCTCGCCGGCGGCATCCGCGAGCACGGCCGCGACGGGTTGGTGCTCGGCGCGTGCTTCGGCGACGAGGCCTTCGAGGTCGCCTCGCCCATGCCCGGCCGCCACAACGCCGCCAACATCCTCGCCGCCATGGGGCTGGCCCTGGCGCTCGGCCTGCCTGTCGAAACCTTCGCCTCCCTGGCCGATTGCCACGGCGCGCCGGGCCGCCTGGAGCGCATCCCCAACCCGGCCGGGCTCACCGTGCTCGTCGATTACGCCCACACTCCGGACGCCTTGGAAAACGTGCTCTCCGCCGCCCGGGAATTCACGCCCGGCAAGCTCTACGCCGTGTTCGGCTGCGGCGGCGACCGCGACCGCGCCAAGCGGCCGCTCATGGCCGCGGCCGTGGCGCGCTACGCCGATGTGGCCGTGCTCACCTCCGACAATCCCCGCCACGAGGAACCGCTGGCCATCATGGAGGACGCCAAGCCCGGGCTCGCCGGAGCCCGCCGGGCCATCCTCGAGCCGGACCGGCGGCGGGCCATCGAACTGGCCCTTGGCGCCATGCGGCCCGAGGACGTGCTGGTCATTGCCGGCAAGGGACACGAAACCTATCAGCAGATCGGCGACGTGAAGTACCCGTTTTCCGACGCCGCCGTGGTCAGGGAGCTCACCGGATGCGCATGACCCTGTCTGCTATCCTCGCGGCCACCGGGGCCGTCGGCGACGTGGGAGAGCGGGGCAATCCCGTCATCGAGGCCGTCCGCATCGACAGCCGCGCCGTCATCCCGGGCTGTCTTTTCGTCTGCGTGCCGGGAGCGCGCCTGGACGGCCACCATTTCGCCGCCGAGGCCGTGGCCAAGGGTGCGGCCGCCGTGCTGGCCGACCGGCCCCTGGCGGGTCTGCCCGAAGGCACGCCGGTGCTGCTCGTGCGCGACACCGTGGCCGCGCTCGGCAAGCTGGCCCAGGCTTGGCGCGAGAGCGCCGAGGCCAAGCTCGTGGCCGTTTCCGGCTCGGCCGGCAAGACCACGGTCAAGGAGCTTTGCGCCGCGATCCTGACCAAGGTCGGGCCCACGGCCAAGAACTACAAAAACTACAACAACCGCATCGGCCTGCCGCTGTCCATGCTCGAAGCCGCGGCCACGGACCGTTTCTGGGTCATGGAACTCGGCATCTCCGCGCCCGGAGAGATGGCTCCCCTGGCCGCCATCGCCGAGCCGGACATCGCCGTGATCCACAACGTCGGCCCGGCCCATCTCGAGGCTTTGGGCGACGTGGCCGGCGTCGCCGCGGAGAAGACGCGGCTTTTCGGGGCGCTGCGCCCGGGCGGCGTGGCGCTCGCTTCCATGGACTATCCCGAGCTCTGGGAAGCGGCCCTGGCCGTGTGCCCGCGCGTGCGCGGCATGTCCGTCAAGGGCCAGGGCGCGGGCCATGCCGCCCCGTACCGCGCGAAATACCTGGGCGCGCTCTCCGAGGGCCGCGGCCGGTTCTTCCTCAAGCTCGGCGACCTCGAACTCGAGGCCGTCACCCCCCTGACGGGCGGGCATTTCGCCGAGAACATCCTGGCCGCCGCCGCCGCCGCCCACATCCTGGGCGCGGGCGAAAAGCAGATCGTCGCCGGGCTCGAAACGGCCGTCATGCCCGAGCAGCGTTTCCTGTGCCGCCGCCAGGGCTGCTTCACCATCATCGACGACACCTACAACGCCAATCCGCTGTCCATGCGCCGGGCCATCGCCGCGGCCGCCGAAACGGCCAAGGACAAGCCGCTTGTCCTCGTGCTCGGCGAGATGCGCGAGATGGGCGCCCATGCCGCGGACGAGCACGCGCGCCTGGGCGAGATCGCCGGGGCCAGCGGCGCGAAGGCCGTCTTTTTCCACGGCAACTACGCCGACGCCGTGGCCGAGGGGCTGACCCGCGCCGGCTTCGCCGGACGTTTCGCCGTGGTCGACACCCCGGACGCCTTTGTCGAGGCCGCGACACCCCTGGCTCTCGACTGCGGCGTGCTGCTTTTCAAGGGGTCGCGCTCCATGCGCATGGAGGAATACCTGGCAGCCTTCACCCAGAGCCTCCAGAAGGATGCCACGGCATGATCTATTACCTGCTGGTGCCGCTTGCGGCGCACGTAAGCGCCTTGAACGTCTTCCGCTACATCACGTTCCGGTCGATCGCCGCGTTTTTGACCGCCCTGGTCCTTTCCATCGTCTTCGGGCCGCGGTTCATTCGCTGGCTCACGCGTCTCAAGTACGGCCAGTACATCCACGAGGACGTCGCCGCCCACCAGCGCAAGGCCGGCACCCCGACCATGGGCGGCCTGCTCATCGCGTTTTGCATCCTGGTCAGCGTGCTGCTCTGGGGCGATCTGGCCAACGAATACGTCTGGATGACCATCTTCGTGTACCTGGGATTCGGCGCGCTCGGCTACGTGGACGACCACGCCAAGGTGGTGAAGAAGCAGAACAAGGGCCTCTCGGCGCGGGGCAAGCTCCTGGGGCAGCTCCTCGTCTCGGGCGTGGCCGCCGCCGTGCTCCTGTCCGACCCCGAATACTCCACGCGTCTGGCCGTGCCGTTTTTCAAGCACATCAATCCCGACCTCGGCTGGGGCTACTATCCCTTCGCCATGCTGGTCATGATCGCGGCCAGCAACGCCGTGAACCTGACCGACGGCCTGGACGGGCTCGCCATCGGGCCAATGATCGTCAACGCGGCCATGTTTTCGCTTTTCATCTATGTGGCCGGCCACGCGCAGATGGCGCGCTACCTGCAAGTCATGCCCGTTTCCGGCGTCGGCGAGGTCACGGTGTTCTGCGGGGCCATGGTCGGCGCGGGACTCGGTTTTTTGTGGTTCAACGCCTATCCGGCGCAGATTTTCATGGGCGACGTGGGGTCGCTGTCGCTTGGCGGCGCGCTCGGGTTTCTCGCGCTTTTGTGCAAGCAGGAGCTGCTCCTCATCGTCGTCGGCGGCCTGTACGTGGCCGAGACCGTCTCGGTCATCCTCCAGGTCGGCTACTTCAAGATGACCGGCGGCAAGCGGATTTTCCGCATGGCCCCGCTGCACCACCATTTCGAGCTCATGGGCGTGCCGGAATCGAAGATCATCATCCGGTTCTGGATCCTCTCCATCCTGTTGGCGCTTGTCGGGCTTTCCACCCTCAAACTGCGTTAGGCGGCCGTAAATCATGTCCGATCTCCTCCATGTCGATCAGCTGCGCGGACACCTCGCCGTGGTGGTCGGGGCCGGCGCGTCCGGCCGCGCGGCCGCGCGGCTGCTCTCCCGCCTGGGCGCGTCCGTGCGCTTTCTGGAGAAAAACGCCAAGGCCGCATC
>DQED01000347.1:4326-4519 GCA_003525525.1 Desulfovibrio sp. | reverse complement strand
GGCGCGCCGCATCCGGGTGCGCGCCTGCGCCCGCGCCGGACCGTTCGTCGGCCTTCGGCGCGCCTGGCGCTTCCGGCAGGGGCTGCTTGGCTTCGGCCACGGTGCTCCACTCGTCCACGGTCAGCTCGCGTTCCTCGCCGACCTCGTCGAGCACGGTGACGGTCTCGCGAAAGAGGTTGGTGCGCAGCACCTT
>DQED01000347.1:0-4243 GCA_003525525.1 Desulfovibrio sp. | reverse complement strand
GCCGCAGATGCCGGATATCTTCGTCGGGTTGAGGAACAGGTTCTGTTCCTTGGCCATCTTGATGGTCACGGGCGCGAACTTGCGCATGAAGCGGCGGCAGCAGCACATCTGGCCGCAATTGCCGATGGCGCCGAGCATTTGCGTCTCGTGGCGCACGCCGATCTGGCGCAGTTCGATGCGGGTGTGGTAGGCCTTGACGAGATCCTTGACGAGTTCGCGGAAGTCGATGCGACCCGGGGCGGTGAAATAGAAGACGATCTTGCCGCGGTCGTGGAGCACTTCGACGTCCACGAGCTTCATTTCCAGGTTGCGGGATTCGATGCACTTGCGGCAGTAGGCGTGGGCCTCGCGGGCAAGGGCCTCGTTCTCGCACTGGATGTCCAGGTCTTCCTGGGTGGGCAGGCGAAAGATGGGTTTGATTTCCTGTTCGGCCGCATCCGGAGGCGGCGCGTCGGCGACCACGGCCACCCTGCCCATGCCGAGGCCCTGCTCGGTCTGGACGAGGACGCAGTCGCCCAGGCCCACGACAAAGGGGCCGGAGTCGAAATAATAAACTTGTCCGTGGTCACGGAACTTGATGCCGAGAATATGGCTCATGCGCGCCCTATGGGTACGCCGCAAAGTGCGGCGGTTACGATCTGCAAGCGAGAGAAGATACGTCATTTGCCGGCGGACGGCAAATGGCGCGTCGGGGTTGTCGAATTTTTTTCACACAAACTCGTTGACAACCCCGGCCCGCCCGCGTAAACCGCTTCTTCGCCGCACATGAGCAGCGCACGGGCCATTAGCTCAATTGGTAGAGCAGCGGACTCTTAATCCGTTGGTTCAAGGTTCGAGTCCTTGATGGCCCACCAGAGAGTTCGAGGGGTTAGGTCAATGAGACCTAACCCTTTTTTTGTTATGGGCGGCGTTGTCCGACTCCTGTCCACCCGATTCGCGATTGTTCGCGGGTGAAAGCAGCTGAAGCGAAGACCCTTCCCCGCCCTCTCGCGAGGACCTTTCCGCACCGGCGTGACGCGCCTCCAGGCAACGAACCGGCCGAAGGGGGCGGCTGCGGCAGCACGATTCGCATGATGCGCCATCGCAAACCCGACGCTGCTTCCAAGGTCGCCCAGCCCAAGGACGGGGCACGGACTGTGTTGTCTGGAATGAGGGCCTGTTCCCGCAGCACCGCGCCTCGCGCCCTCAGCGCCCCGGGGAGCGACCCAAGCCAGGCCCGTGAGGGATTGCCGGATCGGAGAATAGAGGGTCTGGCGGCCGGATTGCCGTTGCCATGTCGCCCCGAGGTTGGCATGAAGGATTGCATGCGTTTCGCGCCGCCCAGGAGACAGTGGCGACGACGCCCGGAGCCGTGTGCCTGCCTCCATTTTCGTTCGGGCGAAAACGGCATGGAACAGGAGGTCGTATGAGAAGTCTTGCGTTGTTCGTTGTCTGCCACCTTCTCTTCGCCAGCGTCTCGTTTGCCGGAGATACGCCAAGCGACGCCGAGCAAACGCGCGCCAATACGCCGTCGTCCAAGAAATCCGAATACAAATCCTCCCCGCGCTTGAACTACAGCAGCAACAAGCCGAAAGACGAGGACAACAGTCTTGGCACTCTCAAACCCATGCTGGACCAGGCTTTTGGAAACAAGGATGGCGCCGGAGGCGGCGTGATGCCGAACGCCGGGACATACAAGTTCTAGGCGCTCCGCCACGCCCGCGGCCGGGCCCCGGCGCGGGGAAACCCCCTTTTCTCTTTCGACGCGCCACGCAAAAGCGCCGCTCCGGACGCATCCGGAGCGGCGCTTTGCAATCGCAAGGCCCCGGGCGCGCCCGGGGCCGTCAGGTCTCGGCTTCCTAGCGGATGAACAGCATTTCCTGGTAGCTCGGCAGCGGCCACAGGTCGTCGGCGACCACGGCTTCCAGGGCGTCGGCCACGGCGCGGATCTCGAGCATGGCCGGCAGCACGGTGCAGCACATGAACTTGGCTTCGGCCAGGGTGTCCGCGGCGCTGTGCTCGAGGAGCTTCTCGAACTCGGCCACCTTGGCCTGCAGGTCGCGCAGCTTGGCGGTGACGCACTCGAGGGTGGTCATCTTGAAGTCGTGGCCGATGGCCTTGAGGTTGGCGCAGGTGGCGGCCAGCTCGCCCTGGTACCGCATGGCGGCCGGGAAGATGATGGTCTTGGCCATGCGCACGACCAGTGCGGCCTCGGTCTGGATGGTCTTCACGTACTGCTCGAGGTAGATCTCCTTGCGGGAGGCGAGCTCGGCCTCGCTGAACACGCCGTAGGTCGTGAACAGCTTGACCACCTCGGGGCTGGTGAGCACCGGCAGGGCGTCGGGCGTGGTCTTGAGGTTGGGCAGACCGCGCTTTTCGGCCTCAACGTGCCATTCCTCGGAGTAGCCGTCGCCGTTGAAGACCACGGCGTCGTGCTCCTTGATGATCTCCTGGATCACGGCCTGCACGGCGGCGTTGAGCTTGGCCGGGTCGCCGGCGGTGGCGGCCTCGAGCTTTGTGGCGATGTAGTCCAGGGATTCCGACATCATGGTGTTGAGGGCGACCTGGGAACCGGCGATGGACTGGCAGGAGCCCACGGCGCGGAACTCGAAGCGGTTGCCGGTGAAGGCGAAGGGGCTCGTGCGGTTGCGGTCGCCCGGATCCATGGGCAGCGGCGGCAGGGTGTCGACGCCGATGTTCATGATGCCCTTCTGCTTGGAGCCTTCGACCTTGCCCTTCTTGATCTGCTCGAAGACGTCGGCCAGCTGCTCGCCCAGGTAGACGGACATGATGGCCGGCGGGGCCTCGTTGGCGCCCAGGCGATGGTCGTTGGACGGCGTGGCGACGGTGGCGCGCAGCAGCGCGCCGAACTTGTGCACGGCGCGGATGGCGGCGGCGCAGAAGACCAGGAACTGGGCGTTCTCGTGCGGGGTATCGCCCGGATCGTAGAGGCTGCCCAGTTCGGCGCTGCCGATGGAGTAGTTGAGGTGCTTGCCCGAGCCGTTGATGCCGGCGAAGGGCTTCTCGTGCAGCAGGCACATCAGGCCGTAGCGCTTGGCCACGGTGCGCAGCACGGTCATGACCATCTGGTTGTGGTCGGTGGCCAGGTTGCCGGCCTCGAAGATCGGGGCGATCTCGAACTGGCTGGGGGCCACTTCGTTGTGGCGGGTCTTGACCGGGACGCCGAGCTTGTAGAGCTCACGCTCGACTTCCATCATGAAGGCCAGAACGCGGCGGGGAATGACGCCGAAGTACTGGTCCTCGAACTCCTGACCCTTGGCGGACTTGGCGCCGAACAGGGTGCGGCCGGCGATGAGCAGGTCCGGACGCGAAAAGACGAAGTTGCGGTCGATCAGGAAGTATTCCTGCTCGGGGCCGGCATAGGACACGACCGGCAGCTTGGTCTCCACGCCGAAGAGCTTGAGGATGCGCTGGGCCTGCTTGTTGAGGGCCTGGTTGGAGCGCAAAAGCGGGGTCTTCTTGTCCAGGGCCTCGCCGGTCCAGGACACGAAGGCCGTGGGAATGCACAGGAACGTGCCGTTGGGGTTCTCCAGGATGTAGGCCGGGCTGGTCACGTCCCAGGCGGTGTAGCCGCGGGCTTCGAACGTGGTGCGCAGGCCGCCGGAGGGGAAGGACGAAGCGTCGGGCTCGCCCTGGATCAGCATCTTGCCGGAAAATTCGGCCACGGCGCCGCCCTTGCCGTCAGGCACCAGGAAGGCATCGTGCTTTTCGGCGGTCAGGCCGGTCAGGGGGTAGAACACGTGGGTGAAGTGGGTGGCCCCGCGTTCGATGGCCCAGTCCTTCATGGCGTTGGCCACGGTGTCGGCGATGGACGCATCGAGCTTCTGGCCGAGCTCCATGGTCTTTTTGAGCGATTTGTAGACGTCCTTGGGCAGCCGCTCGCGCATGACCTTGTCGTTGAAGACGTTGCAGCCGAAGACCTCGGTGGGTTTGGTCTCGCTGAAGTTCAGGGGTGCATGCGACGGCTTGTAATTGATGATGGCCGAGATCGCGTCCAGCCGAGCCTTGATTCCGCTCATAGGGTCCTCTTGCATGTGTTGAACAGGTTACACGTCGAGGGGCGCATGCCCCGCCTCCGCGCCACGGCCGCCCGCCGCCCCCTGGCTGCAGTGTGCCGCAAATGGCGATCCGGCGACGCCCGCCCCACGCCGCCCGCATCGGACCCAGACATATGTCCTTGCGAGGCCGGCGAAAAAATATTTCCCCATCTCTCTCGCCACACGGCCGACATCTCTCCACGGCC
>DQED01000260.1:1668-2596 GCA_003525525.1 Desulfovibrio sp. | reverse complement strand
CCGCGGTCTGGCCCGAGGCCGCCGCCCTGCGTGCAAGCGGCGAATTGCTGCGCCGCGCGCGCGGCCTGCGCTGTCCGGTCCTCGCCATCCACGGCGAGCACGATCCCCATCCCGTCGCCGGCGTCTGCGAGCCCCTGGCCGGGCTTGCCCATTTCCGCTGCCTGACCCTGCCCCGCTGCGGCCATACGCCGTGGCTGGAGCGGCAGGCCCGCGAACCGTTTTTCCGGCTCCTTGCCACGGCGCTTGGCTTCGGCGACGCGTGCGCCGATGCCTGACGCCTGCGCGCTCCCGATATTCCGGCCTTGAAAGGCCTTACACTATCGACCGTTTCTTGCCGCTCCGGCGGATGGCATTCCATCCTCCCGGGCATCACGCTTTCCCCCTGCCGCACGCCGCCAGCCAGCAACATCGTAATTTGTTGAAATAAATTGCTATCCTCTCGAATGCACTTTTCATTTCTGCGACACGCCATTTTTGTCGTTGCTTTTTACTCCAGAAGCGTTAAGTGGTACCGGAGTCAAATTTTGCTTTTTTTGTTAAAAAGGAGCCTTCATGGGAAAGCAGACCCTGGAGAAAGTCTTCGAATACGCTTCGTCCCCGGTGCATGGCACCCTCTCGCGCAAGCTGCGCAAGGGTGTGAAAATCCAGGTGAACGAAGGTACCGTCTTCGAGGGCGCCACGCTTTTCCTGGGAGACGAGTTCGTGCGCGTCACCCAGAAGATCGGCGAGGAAACGCGCAACACCTACTATGCCTGGGACAAGATCTGCTGTGTGAGCACCATCGGCAAGGTCGAAGAGTAACGACGCCATTCCCCGGCTGACCGGCCGCAAACCGGCCGCCCGGGTTGCCCGAATCCGGTCCGCGCCGGCACCCCTCTCCCGACGTGGACCACACGCCGCCCCAGCTCTCCACGGGGCGGCGTTCTTT
>DQED01000260.1:1105-1640 GCA_003525525.1 Desulfovibrio sp. | reverse complement strand
GCTACCGCCCTCTGGACTCCCTTCTGCTGGCATACGGTAGTGTTGCCCTGGCTTGGGCAACGGCCTGATTGCGGCTCGAAACCGGCATGGCGGTTCACGGCAATGCCGGCCCCCCGGCGCGCAATGGCATATCCCCATTGCCCATAAGTCGATAATGACTATCTCTCTCAAGAGAGGAGAGAGAGCCTTGCCTCGAAGCAGGAGGACGCTATGGAACGACTGACCAGCACCTACAAGGGCTACCGGATCGAGCTCACGCCCGGCGGCGACTACTGCGCCACGTTCAGCGCGGACATCCGCTCCCCCTCGGGCCGCGTGTCCCACCTGGGCACGGCCGGCAACACCGAGGAGAGCGCCCTGTCCCGCGGCCGGGAATGGATCGATTTCGAGGAAGCCTATTCCCGCCGGAACTAGGCGCGCCGGGGGGTGACGTCCCCTGGCCCTTTGCGCCGATTGATGCTACCCCCGGGGCCGATTTCGACCTTGGGGGTAGCTGCATCATGCCATCGATTCCCGTCACCGTGCTCACCGGCTT
>DQED01000260.1:0-986 GCA_003525525.1 Desulfovibrio sp. | reverse complement strand
AACAACGGCTGCATCTGCTGCTCGGTGCGCGGCGACCTCATCCGCGTGCTCGGCGGCCTGGCCAGGCGGCGAGGCGCGTTCGACGGCGTGCTCCTCGAAACCACGGGCCTGGCCGACCCGGCAGCCATCATCCAGACCTTCGCCATGGACGAGGACACCCGCGACGCCTTCGTCCTGGATTCGGTCACGACGGTCGTGGACGCGGTCCACTTTCCCCGCCATGTCGCGGAAAACAAGCAAGCCCTGGAACAGGCGGTCTACGCCGACCTCGTCATCCTCAACAAGGCCGACCTCGTGGACGCCCCCGCCATGGCCGCCATCGAGGCCACGGTGCGTCGCTTAAACGACACGGCCGAAATCGTGCGCGCGACGCGCTGCGACGTGCCAGTGGCCAAACTGCTGAACCGCAAGGCCTTCGACATCGGACGGCTGCTTTTCGGCAATCCCGCCCTGGCCGACGCGCCGGGACATGCCCACGAACACGACCATGGCATCGCGAGCCTGAGCCTCACCGTGGACGCGCCGCTCGATCCGGAAAAGCTCGGCGATTTCCTGGCCACGCTCCTGCGCGAACACGGCCAGGACATCTACCGCTGCAAGGGCATCATGGCCGTGGCCGGCACGGCGCAGCGCTTCATCTTCCAGGGCGTGCACATGTATCTCGAAACCGCCTGGGGCGCGCCGTTTAAGGACGGCGAGGCCCGGGAGAGCCGCGCCGTGTTCATCGGCCGGGGGCTCGACCGCAATATCCTCGAAAAAGGCCTGGCCGCCTGCACGGCCAAGGGAGGTCATCCGTGAGCTTTTCCCCAGACGCCCAGCTTCCGGGCCTTTTCACCGCGTCCCTCGACGCCTTCGTCAGCGGCTGCGCCGTAAGCCCCGACGGCGGCACGGCCGCCTATGCCCTGGGCGACGGCAGCCTCGCCCTTTTCGACACGGCCACGGGCGAAACCCGCCGCGTCACGGTGCACGCCGGCGCGGCCCAGTGT
>DQED01000297.1 GCA_003525525.1 Desulfovibrio sp. | reverse complement strand
CTACCAATTCCACCACTTCGGCAGTGCAGAAGAAGGCTTATACGGAAGCGGCCCGACCTTGGCAAGCGAAAAAATACCCTCCCGCGATTTTTTCTCCGCTGACGGACCCGCCCTCCGCGGTTGAAGCCGTGACGCATTTGCTGTAGCAAGGACAGCGCGACGGGCATAGACCGATTTTCCTCGCTCGCCGCGCCCAAACCCCATGATTGTCGTCACCCGCGTCGAGGACATCCACGAGGCCTTAAGCGGCGTCTGCCTGACCATCGGCAACTTCGACGGCGTGCATATGGGCCACGCCAAACTGCTCGCCCGCGTCCGCGACCGGGCCGTTGCCGCGTCCCTTGTCAGCGCCGCCCTCACCTTCGATCCCCATCCGCGCAAGGTTCTGCTCGGCGCGGCCGCGCCCCCGGCCATCACCGGCACCGAGCACAAGCTCGAATGCATGGAGGCCATGGGCCTGCAACTGGCCGTGGTGCTGCCTTTCACCCGCGAACTGGCCGCGCGCGAGCCCGAGGACTTCGTGCGCGAGGTGCTCGTCGAGGGCCTTTGCCTCAAGCACCTCGTCATCGGCTACGACTACGCCTTCGGCAAGGGGCGCAAGGGCAATTTCGAGCTGCTTTCGGCGCTCGGGCAGAAATACGGCTTCGGCGTCGAGCGCCTGGACCCGGTCATCATCAACGGCGCGGTGGTCTCCTCCACGCGCATCCGCGACATGGTGCTCGCCGGCAACGTCTGGGACGCCCGGCCCCTGCTCGGCCGCTTCCACCAGGTGCGCGGCACCGTGGCCCACGGACACAAGCGCGGCCGCAAGCTCGGCTTCCCCACGGCCAACCTCGCCTTCCGCGAGGAACTCGTTCCGCTCTCCGGCGTCTACGCCGTGTGGGTCGAGCTGGACGGCGTCGTGCGTCCGGGCGTGGCCAACATCGGCAAGAACCCCACTTTCGGGGAATTCGAAATGTCCGTCGAAGCCCACATCCTGGACTTCAAGGGCAAGATCTACGGCGAACCCATCCGTGTGCATTTCGTGCAGCGCATCCGCAGCGAAAAGAAATTCTCCGGCCCCGACGAGCTGATCGCCCGCATCCGCGAGGATGTCGGCCTGGCCCGCATGATTCTGGCCGCACCGGACGCCAGACCCTAGCATCCCATGGACCAGCAGCAACCGCCCCGACGCCAGATCCCCTCGTTGTTGCGCGGCCCCCGCATCACCCTCAAACGTTTGCTGCGCCGCTTCAGCCGCCAGGGGCTCATGCGCTGGCTGGCCTTCGGCGTCGTCACCGGCATCGGCTCCGGCATCCTGGCCTGCCTGTTCTACCTCGGCCTCGAACGCCTCTCCGGCTTTCTCCTGGTCCACTGCGCCGGCCTCTCCCTGCCGCACCCCTCCGGCGAATCCATGGTCCATGCCGTGCCCGGTCCCTACCGCCCCTGGCTGATCCCGGTCTTCACCACCAGCGTGGGCCTCGTCACGGGCCTTCTCGTCACGCGCTTCATCCCCCAGGCCATGGACGGCGCGACCGACGGCACGGACGCGATGATCAAGGCGTTTCATAAAAATTCCGGCACCATCAAACCGCTCGTGCCCCTGATCAAGGGCGCCACGGCCATCGCCACCATCGCCTCGGGCGGCAGCGCCGGCCAGGAGGGCCCCATCTCCCAGCTCGGCGCGGGCCTGGGCTCCTTTTTCGCCCAGCTCCTGCACCTGACCACGCGCCAGCGCCGCATCCTGCTGCTCGCCGGCGCGGCCGGAGGCCTCGGCGCGATCTTCCGCGCCCCCCTCGGCGGAGCCCTCACCGCCGTGGAGGTGCTCTATTCCGAGGACTTCGAAGCCGAGGCCCTGCTCCCGGCCGTCGTTTCGGCCGTGGTCGCGCACACGCTGTTCTCGTTTTTCTTCGGCAGCGAAGCCATCCTCGACACGCCGACCTACGTCTTCGAAAACCCCATGGAACTGCCGTTCTACCTGGCCCTGGCCCTGGTGGTGTCGCTCGGGGCGCGCATTTTCATCCGCTCGTTTTTCTTCTTCAAGTTCAAGATCTTCGGCCGCCTCAAGGACCGCTTCGGCTACACCGTGCCCATGGTCGTCGGGGGGCTCGCCATGGGCGTCTTCGGCATGTACTTCCCGCAGGTCCTCGGCGGCGGCTACGGCTGGCTGGAGCTGTCCATCAACGGCCAGCTCGGGCTCGGCTTTCTGGGCGGGCTTTTCGTCGGCAAGGTGCTCGCCACCTCGCTGACCGTGGGCTCGGGGCTTTCCGGCGGCATGTTCGCGCCGGCGCTGTTCCTCGGCGGCGCGGCCGGCGGCGCGGTCGGCCAGGTCGGGCACATGCTCTCGCCCTCGGTCGTGACCCAGCCCGGGGCCTACACGCTGGTCGGCATGGCCACCTTCTTCGCCGGCGTGGCCCACGCGCCCATCGGACCGCTGATCATGGTCAGCGAGATCACGCAGGGCTACGGGCTGCTTGCGCCGCTGATGCTCTGCTCGGCCGTGGCGCTCGTGCTGTGCGACGACATCCACCTCTACGAGAACCAGGTGGAAAACAAGTTCGCCTCCCCGGCCCACGTCGCCGACGCCACCAACAACATCCTGGAAGGCGTGCCGGTTTCGAGCGTGTTCACGCCGGGCCGGGCCACCATCCTCGAGGAAGGCGTCACCCTCAGGGCGCTGGCGCACATCATCTCGGGCACGAGCGAGCTGGTGTTTCCGGTCAAAAACGCCGAGGGCAAACTCACCGGCATCCTGGCGCTCCAGGACGTGCGCTGCGTGGTCTTCGAGGCGTGCCTGCACGACCTCGTGCTGGTCAAGGAGCTCATGCGCCCGCCCGTGGTCGTGCACCCGGACATGTCGCTCTACGACGCGCTCATGCTTTTTATCGAGACAGACCTTTCCCAGCTCCCGGTAGTGACGTCCGAACGCCCCGACGCGGTGCTCGGCATGCTCGGCCGCCAGCACGTCTTCACGGCCTACACGACCACCCTGCGCCATCTGAAGCAGGAAGAGTAGCGCCGCACCCGCCGCCCGCCCGTCATGGCGCGGCCGGGGCGGCCCGGTTGCCGACCAACAGCGCGAACACGTAGCGTTCGACCACCTCCAGCACCACCACATCCGGGCGCTCCTTCTCGATGATCTCGGGCGAGAGGGCATGGGTCCACAGGAACACCGAGCGGGAAAAGCGCTGCGCCGCATGGCCTTGCAGGGCCCGGGCGAAGGAATCGTGGAGAAAGACCGCCCGGGGCCAGTCCTTGCGGTCGGTTTCGTAGGCGGCCCGCTCCCGTTCGGGATGATCGGCCGGATCGGGATAGTCCCCCGCGGCGGCCGTCCGGGCCAGGGACGCCCCCTTGGGGCGGACCGAGACGTCGGGTTCGCGCCAGCGGTCGGGCAGAAGCAGCATTTCCGCCAGGTCGCCGCCAGGCCGGTCGGTCACGACCAGGTCATAGCTCGCCGGGTCCAGGGGTTCCATGGCCGGGAAGCGTTTGGCCGGGGCGGCGACCAGGGCCGACGCGCCGAGCAGCCCGCCGTAGCCGTTCCAGTGGGTGTCCGTGAGCATGTAGGCCCGCCCGGCCGCCTTGCCGGCCGTGACGGCCTCGCGCAGGTCGAGGACGTCGATGCCCGCCTCGCGCAGCCGGGGCACGATCTGCGACAGGCGCGACTCGGGCCGCAGGGGGCGCAGGCCCGGCGGCAGGTGCTCGGGATAGACGCGCTCCTTGTTCGGCGCGAACACGATCAGGTAGGCGATGCCGCGCGCGGCCAGCCAGTCGCGGCGCGCCGTCTGGACGCGCACCATCTCCGTCATGTCGCTCTCGGAGAGCGGCACGACGTTGAGGTAGTCGTCCAGGGCGTGCTCCAGGTTGTAATAGAGCCAGCCGTCCCTGCCGACGATGACGCCCGGCACCGGGGATTCGCCGAAAAGGGCCAGGCGCAGGCGGTTGTTGGCGCGGATGAGGTGGTCGCGAAAGGGCGCGGCGTCGCGGAAGTGGGCGGCGAGATCCGGGCCGAAGCGGGTCGGGGCGCACACGGCCTCGCCCAGGGGGGGAACCGGGGCCAGGGGACGGTTTTCCACCGCCAGCCGGCCGCCGGGGACCCCGAGGAGCGACAGGCCGCAGGGCGCGGCCAGGAAAACGATGACGACGAGGAGTTGCAAAGTATCGGCCAAGGCTGCCATGGCTAGAACCTCGCGTAGATAAA
>DQED01000097.1:3647-8773 GCA_003525525.1 Desulfovibrio sp. | reverse complement strand
CCTCGCGTCGCGCAGGGCCGCGCCGCCGCGCCCGCTCCCGACAGGGCCGGCGAAATAGCGGTATTGCCCGTCGATCCAGGCGGTCTTCACCCAGGCGAGCCAGTCGCCCTGCTCCTGCGCATGGTGCGGCGCAAGCGTGGCCGTCAGGCCGCGGATCGCCTGCCGTATCCAGTCCAGATCTCCGCTTTGCCGCCGCATGTAGAAGTCGGCGGCGCACTGGCCCAACCCGCCGGCGCGCCAGAAAAACTGCACCCGGAGCCCCTCGCCGAGGCCGCGGTAATCCAGGAAGCGTTCCTGCCACCGGCCGTGTCGCGCCCAGCGGTAGATGCCGAAGGCGAAAAGGAAGATCATCAGACAAAACCCGTCGAGAAAACCGGCGAGCGCCTGCCATTTGCCCAATTGTATCTGGGCGACGAGCAACAGGCCCAAAACGAGCAACGCCCTGAAGGCAAACAGGTTCTTGGCTTGATACCTGTCGGCCATGGCGTCGGCTTCGGCGAACCGTTGCGCGAGCGTCTCGAGCTCTTCGGGCAGCTCGCCGGGCGGCGGGGTATCGGCGAGGGAATGACGGCAGCGCGCGATGGCCCCGGGGTCTTCGCGGCGCAGGGCAAGGATATCGCGATTGCAGCGGTCGATGTGCCGCAGCATGGAATGCGGGTCGCCCCGCCAAACGAAGGCAGGACCGCCCGGCTCCCCCGGGGCATCGGGGAAGAGCCACCGTATGGTCCCGGCCGGACTTGTAGTCGCGTCGTCGCGCGCATCCCGCCTCGGGGTAAGGATATGCGCCACGGGGCCGGTTTCAACAGGATCCAGCAGATCGCGCCGGCACAGGCCACGGGGAATCCCATGCAGCCGATGCCCGACCACTTCGGCAGTGCCGCCGACGCCGCCCGAAAGGCCGTCCCAGAACGCCACAAGGATGTGGCAGTGCGCGACGATCTCCGCGCCGACCCGGGCGTATTGCCGCTCCCGATCCTTGGCCTCCATGCGCGTGGAGCCGTTGCCTTCCCGATGCTGCGGCACGACGCGCACCGTCGCCGCGGCATCGAGCAGGGCTGAAAATTCCGTCCTGGACGCTTCCGTGCCGCAATCGCGCAGATATTCCGGGACGGGCAGCGGCAACACCGCCGCCAGGCGCGTCCCCGGAAAATCCAGGGCGGTCCAGGCGGCGAGGCGGTCCGCACCTTCGGCCAGGGCGGACAGGACGAGCATCGGGGATGCGGGATAGTCGCGTCGCAGGGATTCCAGAATCCGGGTGAACGCCGCAACCAGGGCGTTTCCGTCCGCATCCGGCACATCCCGATGCCCCGTGACGCCGATCACGAGGGGAATGGGCCCCAGGGCGGGAGGCTGGTTCATATATTTGTATGCCGCCTCGGAGGCGGGAAGCGCCATTTCCTCGGCGGTCATACCTGCGCCTTCGTTGCGCTTGCCGCGTCGCCATGCGCCACGATCGCGCTTGCGAAAAAAGCATGCGGAATGTGCATCTGTCTCTTCCTGCTGTTCCTGATTGCCTTAATCTCATGCACGGATTCGCCCTTCTTCCATTGCATAGCGTAAACGCTTTCCATGAAGCAAAACATCTCCTTCCGGATCACGGGGTTTGGACAATTCTTTGCCTTTGACGCTGTCCGGGTTTGCTTCGCCTACGCGCGAAGCGCCGTCCCGCGATTTCGCCGGCAATGGTCTCGAGACGTTCAAGAGGGCGACGCCGCATTGTCCGGATTCGCCGCAGCAAGGGCTGCCGCCAGCACGCGCTCGCGGGCTTCCTCGACAGCGGAGCGCCGTTGCGGCTCCATGGCGTTCACTTCTTCCTGGAGCATGGCAAAGGAGCGTCCGGTAAATGCCCTCCTGCATTTCTCCCGCAGGTCGTCGCCGGAGAACGCGAGACACAGGCACAAATCCTCAACGGTGCATTGCTTGAGCAATGCGTCGAACGCCTCGTCGGACAGGCCTGTCAGGGCGGTCATTCCGGACAACAGAAAAACCTGTCCGTCCGCAACGGGTTGCTTGTCGGGCCACGCCCGCGACAACATCCGCGCCAGCAATTCCGAGTCGGCGCCATCGTGAAGCACGTCCCCCGCGTCGCAGCACTCGCCGGCATACGCCTCCATACGGACGCGGGCGACAAACGGAATATCCCCTTGCGCCATGGTCCGAAACCCTGTCAACAGCATTGCGGCCTTACGTTCCCACTCGAAGCGCATGGTGCGGCTCTTGCGCTCGACGATCTCCCTCAGGACGGCCGGAGCATTGAGGGTCGTGAAAAAACGCAGGCCGCTTCCGGTCACGGGGCAACCCAGGCGGGCATCGTCGCCATAGGCCTCCAGGGCAAGGGGACCACGCCTGCGGGCGCAACGATGCAGCGTCAGCAGCGCCTGGGCATGGCGCGCGACCGCCATGCGGGGATCGAGACGCGGGCATGGCGGATCGTCCGCCCCCGCGGGCAACGCCACGGCGTCGCCGGACGGCGAAACCTCCCTGAATCTGACCGCCAGCGCCTGGGTCGTCGTTTCCGGAGCGGCCAGGGCCTCGAAAAAACACCGCGTGCGTTCAAGATAGCCATCGATGCGCCGCATCAGGTCCTCGTACTCGGCCTGCCCCTGGGACGCGAAAGCAACCGGGTCGATGTCCTCCAGGTACAGTCTGGTGAGCGCCTGGCTGTACTCGTCCAAAGCGTCGTAAATCGCTTCAAGAGGCCGCGTGTCGCCCTTCCGCATGACGTGGTGCAAGGGAGACCAGAAGCGCACGATTTCCGCAGGAGAAACAGAAAGAACGTCAAAATGCGCGACGAGTTCCGTTCCGGAGGGGTTTCCATCGGCCGCGGCATCCTCTCCCGACTTTGCAGCAAGCAATTTGTACGCCTGCGCTTTGATCCATGCCGCGACGTTATGATGCAGTTTTCTCGAAATCCCCTTTGCCGCAGCCCTGGCTTCCATGGGCCATGGCCTTGGGCGCACAACGACGTCGCCCTCATCCGGAAAGCGCGGCGGATGTATCAGTCCGCTGTAACAGGCGTAGGCAACGGCGCGTCTAAAGCGCAAGAGCGCGGCCTTCGTTTCCGAATCCGAAGGGTGCGGCCTGGAGCCTGTTCGCCATGCATCGAGCATGGCTTCGACCAACGGGAGACGGAAACGATTAAGATGGTCTCCGATGCGCTTGCCCGCCAGAGGGGAGGCGGCAAACAGGCACAAGGCCAACAGGCTGTTGTCGAGGCCATATTCCGAATCTCTCCGGGAAAACAGCGTTGTGATGTCAAGGTCGGAAAGAAACATGACCGTTTCCATGCCGTATCTATCCAAAGCATCTTCAACGGAACAAGGATCATCATGCACCATTTCTGCGACATTCCTTCGCTTTCCCATTTCATGCCAACTACTTTCCTGCTTAGCAAAAAAGTTTTAAACCAGCAACAGACTGTTTTGTTCCACTACCATTATTACAGCTAAACGCTTTCAGCATGACCCATGCGATCGCGATAGCACTCTGAAAAAGCGTAGCGAAAGTGGAAGAGGCGGCCAAGGCCTTCGCCAACATCAAGGTCGGCCTGCCCCTGGGAGGCGGACACGCAAAGGGGCTCACAGATCAACGAACGCCAGTTGGAACCGATTCTGGCTTAAGTCAAAATGGACAAAAGCGAAGAGGCCAAAGTCGTCGGCGGCGGCGGCACGGGCATCGCGGCCATGCATCACATCATCAAGGGGCACCACATGGCCGGCAACCGCGTGGTGGGCAGCATCGGAGCCCGCACCCGCGACCTCCTTCTTTTCGAGGAGGAGCTCGGCCGGGTCTGTCGCGAGGGTCTGGTCTCAACCAACGAGGCCCCAGGGCCGCCAGGGCCTGGGGACGGACATCCTGACCGGCGTGCCGGAGGAATCCGGCAAGGGCGTAGCCGAAGTCCTGGCTGGCTGCATCTTCGTTGACGAGGAGACCGGAGAAACGGGTCTTCCCAACGTCATTGCCGGCGGCGACATCGTAACCGGCGCGGGCACGGTCATTTCGGCCATGGGAGCTGGCCGTCGCGCTGCTGCGGCTCTATCCGAACGGCTACCGCCCATCCGATTCGGTATGCATAGGATTGTCACAGCCAGGGCGGGCCTGACGGGACCGTCTCCCCGCCCAGAATCAATTTCTCGCATTGAGACGAGGCCCCGTGAGATTGCCCCTGCCCCTTTCTCCACTTCCCCCCTTCCCGCCAGCTGGAATCGTGACCGTCGCGTTGCGGTTTGGCCGCGAATCGACTATGGCCTTTTTTTCCCACGGAGACCAACCAGGGACTCGCGAGGTACACCATGAAACGTTTCATCCTTGTCGCCGTTCTCGTGCTCGAAGCCATCCTCTTGGCCGCTTCCGCCTTCACGGACGGCGCGGTTTCCGTTTGCCTGCTCGCCGTGGCGTTCGTCTGTCTCGCGGCCATGTTGTTGTGGACCAATAGCCGGGTGAATGCGGTCTTTTCCGGCATCGAACAGGTCTTCGCCTCCACCGCTTCCGCCACCTTCGACTGCGAAATCGAGGACGATCCGCTCCTCGACACCGATCAGTTGCGCCAGGGCATCGCGACGCACGAAAAAAACCTCAAGGAACGCCTCAGCAAGGATGAAGCCATGCTCTCCAACATCATCACGCCCATGGCCATCGTGGGCGACAAGGGAGAGATCAAGTGGCTCAACGAGCAGATGGTGCGCCTGACCGAGAACGACGGCGCGCCGGCGACCCACTTCGGCACCAGTTTCGCCCGCTTTTTTTACGGAGACAGCCGCGAAACCCTCGCCGACCTCGCCATACGGCAGCGCGCCCGCCAGTCGTCCAAGACCGAGTTCGACACCCACAAGGGCAAGCATAGGTACATCAGCATTTTTTCCACGCCCATCGTCGATTTCGACGACAAGCTCATCGGCGCGTTCGTGTCCGTGGCCGACTTCACGGGCGTNNAAGGAACGCACCATCACCGAGCAGAACCAGCGCATCGCCAAGGGCGTGTCCGAAGCCACGGCCGTGTCCGAGAGCCTGGCCGAAGCCGCCGAGCAGATGACGCTCCAGATCACCCAGTCCACGGAAGGCATGGAAGAGCAGCGCTCCCGCACGGCCGAAGTGGCCACGGCTATCGAGGAGATGAACGCCACCAT
>DQED01000097.1:3455-3628 GCA_003525525.1 Desulfovibrio sp. | reverse complement strand
GGCGACGCCGCCGCCACCGCCGGCCAGGCCAACACCATGGCCTCCAAGGGCGCGGAACTCGTGGACCGCGTCATCGCCGTCATGGAGTCCGTCAACAGCAAGGCGGCCGGACTCAAATCCGAAATGCAGGACCTCGGTGGCCAGGCGCAAGGCATCGGCCAGATCATGCAGGT
>DQED01000097.1:0-3349 GCA_003525525.1 Desulfovibrio sp. | reverse complement strand
CCATGACCGCCACCAAGGAAGTCAGCAATTACATCCAGGCCATCCAGGAAAGCGCTCGGCGCAACATGACCGCAACCGACGAGACCTCCAAGGTCATCGAGGACGCCGACGTCCTCGCCCACGACGCCGGCGACGCCCTGCGCCAGATCCTCAATTACGTGGAGAAGACCTCGGATCAGGTGCGCGGCATCGCCACCGCCGCAGAGCAGCAGTCGGCCACCTCCGAGGAGATCAACCGCTCCACCGAGCAGATCAACCGCATCGCCGAGGAAACCGCCGGGACCATGTCCATGGCCTCCTCGTCCGTGGCGAGCCTGTCCCATCTGGCCACCGACCTCAAGACGTCCATGACCCGCATGCACCTGGAATAGGCACGGACCTCGACGCGCGGACGGCCTGCCGCGCCGATTGCCCGCCGCCCCTTTCCGCCGTTTTCCCGCGCCGCGCCGCCGACGCGGCGCTTCGAAAAACGTCCGGCGCAAGGCGTCTTGCGCGGCATCTCCAAAACAGGCACTATGGAAAATATGGCGATTTTTTGCCGCGCGGCCCCGCGCGCAACGCAACCACTCGCAAGGAGTCCCCATGCCCAACGCCACCCACTTCACGCTCTTTAGCGGCGGCGCCCAGGGCGCCGAAGCCGAATTCGGCCGCCAGGCCGAATTGCACGGCGTCCAGGAAGTCAACTTCACTTTCGAGGGCCACCGCATCGAACGCACGCGCGGTATCCGCGTCCTGACCCAGGAGGAACTGGCGAAAAAGGACGTGAGCCTGACCTACGTCTCCAAGCTGCTTTCCCGCAAGTTCAGCAACGGCCCGCAGATCCGCATGGTGCTGCGCACTATCATGCATCAGGTGGACGCGGGGCTCGAGGTCTTCGTCGTGGGGACCATCCAGGAGGACGGCACGGTCAAGGGCGGCACGGGCTGGGGCGCGGAATTCGCCAAGATCTGCAACAAACCGCTTTTCGTGTTCTGCCAGGAAAAACGCGGCTGGTTCACCTGGGACGGCGACGCCTGGGCTTCCGTTGCCGCGCCGACCATCAGCCACACCCACTTCACCGGCACCGGCACCCGTTTCCTGGAAGAAGCCGGCAAGGCCGCCATCACGGATTTGTTCACCCGCTCGTTCGGCTGATACGAAGGAATCACCTCCGCGGGCAGGAGGGACGAAAGCCCCTCCTGCTCCTCCTGCAACCGGGATCTCAATACAAAGGCCAGCGCGTCGCCGGAGCCGTTGGTTTGTCCTCGGCGCAGCCGAGCAGCGGCCCCGCCGCCTCCACGGCCGTGCCGCAATCCTCGAGAAACCGGGCGATGGTCGCCCGCTCCGAACGGCGCAACGCCGGAGGCCCCTGCGCTTCGCGAAATCCCAGGCAATACATGTCGCAAAGCGCATATTCCCGGCCGGGAAGCGCCGGCATCGCAAGCACCGTGCCGCCCCGGCGCGAAAGCGCCTCCCGTGCCTGCCCTCCGTAGAGCAGGCCGTCGGCCCCGGTGAAGCCGTCGAAGAACAGGAAATCTTCGGGCTTGCCGTAAAAGAGGTTTTTTACCGCCACATAGTCCACCCGGTCGCGGAAGACCTCCATGGCCGCCAGCACGTTTCCGGCCGAGGACTGGACGTTGGACACGACCACGGCCACGGTGACGCGGTAGCCCTCGCGGTCGTATTCGTCGAGAACAGGGCCGATGCCGCCCCGGCCCAGCACGCCTGTCAGGTCGTCGAGGCAGCCGGCCGGAAAGTCGAACAACAGCGTCTGCGCCCCGAGATCCAGGGCGTCCACCACAAGCCCCCGCTCCTCGCGGCGACGCAGGTCGAACACCCCCACCCCGCGCAACGGATCCTGGGGCGCGGCAAGCCGCCCCTCGGCGTCGCGCGCGCCATAGTACTGCAGCAACTGGCCGACCTGCCCATCGGCGTCGAAGGCCGCCACGGCCATGCCCCGGCCGAACCGCAGATGGTCGAGCAGGGCCCGGGAAAAAGTGGTCTTGCCCGAGCCGCCCTTCTGGCTCATGACGAATATCGCGCGTTTCAAAAGCGTCTCCTTGTCTGGATCAACGGCCGTCGAACGCGTCGAGGGCCTTAAACAGGCGCGCCGCGTCCGAAGCGTCGGCATAGCAGTGCGGCGCGAGGCGGATGCGCCCGTCGCGCAGCGATACGGCCACATTGTGCTGCATGAGGTACTTGAAAAGCTCCGGCGCATTGCCGTGGGCAAAGGCCAGGATGCCCGAGCGCCCGGGCCCGGAAAGGGGCGAGGCCACGGCGAAGCCGCGCTCGTCGAGCCCTGCGGCCAGCAGGTCCACGGCGGCGAAAATCCGCTCCCGCACCGTCTCCATGCCAAGCTCGTCGAAGAGGGTCAGCGACGCGCCGTAGGCGCAGATGCCGGCGATGTCCTGGGTGCCGGGCTCGAAACGCCCCGCCCCGTCCTTCAGATCGAACTCGCCGCGCAACGCCTCGGCGTCGCGCATGGAGCGCCAGCCGGCAAGCACCGTGTCCAGGCGGGAGGCGGCCCTCGGCGCGACATAGAAGATGCCGAGCCCCATGGGGCCAAGCTGCCATTTGTGGCAGCCGGCGGCCAGGAAATCCACGCCGAGCGCCGTCACGTCCATGGGCAGCGCGCCCAGGCTCTGGATGGCGTCGAGGCAGAAAAGCGCGCCGGCCTCGCGGCACAGCCCGGCAAGCTCGGCCACGGGAGCGGCCACGCCCGTGGCCCAGTCCACGGTCGAGGCGACGACCAGGCGGCAACCCGGGATGACACGCCGCGCCGCATCCAGGTCCACCCGGCCGTCGTGCTTGGGAATCTCCACGACGCGGACGCCGCGCGCGGCGAGGTTGTCGAAGGGGAAGCGCAGGGTGGGAAAATCCGGCCAGGTCACGGCCACCGTGTCGCCGGGGGCGAAATCCAGGCCCGCGGCCACGAGCCCCAGGCCGTGGGAGGTGTTGCCCGTAAACGCCACCTGTTGCGGCACGGTCCCGAGCAGCTTCGCGGCCAGCCCCCGTGCGGCGGCCACGGCGTCGAGCCAGCGGAAATAATCGGCCGAAGCCCGCTGGCAGCGGTCCTCGAACACCGCCTGCCCGGCAAGGCAGGCCCGCACGGGCATGGGCGAGACGGCGGCATGGTTGAAAAAGGCCGTATCGGCCACGACCGGAAACTGCGCGCGCAAAACGGCTGCATCCATACGTCCTCCAGCAGCCCGACGCACGGGCCGCGCCGGCCAAACTACGGAGGAAACCGGCCAAGGACAAGCCGCCCGCGGCGGGGGCGGGCGCGAAAAAAGCCGGGAAGCCATCGCGGGCTTCCCGGCCTTGAAGAACATGGCGTGTCCCGAGGCTAGAACCGCTCGAAGTCGTCGTC
>DQED01000025.1 GCA_003525525.1 Desulfovibrio sp. | reverse complement strand
CCGGGCGCGCGCGGGTGGAGGCGCGGTTCACCTGGGACGCCGTGGTCGCGGCGCACCTTGGCCTGTGGGAACGCCTTGCCGCCGTGCCCGTGCCGGACGCCGCAGGACTGCGCGCCCTGGCGCATCCCGGAGCGCTCGCCTACGGCGACGTCTTTGCCGGCTATCCCGTCGAGGCGCTTTCCGACGCCGTGCGCCTGACTTGGAGTCGCGCCGGCCGGGCCGTGTACCACAACCGGGACTATCCGATAGTATATGCGGGCCTGGGGGAGGAGATTTCCCTGGCCGCCGTGCGCACGCTGCTGTTTCTGGCCCGGGGCGGCTGCCCGGGGCTGACCCTGGCCGCGCGGCTGGCCGCAGCCGAACCGTCGCTCGACCTTTGGGCCGCCCGTTTCCATGTGGTCTGGGCCCTCAAACAGGATCTGCTCGAAAAGGAGGCGTCATGAGCCGGGAGCGCCGGGTCGGGAGCGACAACGGGTCCGCCTTGCTGCAGGAGGCCCGGGATGGGGGGGAGGCGTACGCCCGGCCCAAACGCAGCCTGGGGCAGAATTTTTTGAGCGACCCCAACATGGCGGCCAAGATCGTGGCGACGCTCGGCATCGCGCCCGGGGACACGGTGCTGGAGATCGGGCCGGGCAGGGGGGCGCTGACGCCCTTTATATTGGATGCGCAACCGGCGGCCTACCTGGCCCTGGAAAAGGACCGCGATCTGGCCGTGCGCCTGGCCCGGGAACACCCCGGCGCAGCGGTCGCCATGACGGACGCGCTGCGCATGGACTGGAGCCGGCTCGACAGGCTGCCTGGCGTGCGCGTCATCGGCAACCTGCCGTACAACATCGCTTCGCCGCTGTTGTGGGACCTCTGCGCCGGGTCGGTCGCGTACGCGCGCGGGGTGTTCATGGTGCAGCACGAGGTGGCGCGGCGGCTGGCCGCTGTGCCGGGCAGCCGGGAGTACGGGGCGCTTTCGGCCTGGGTGGGGGCGTTCGCGCGGGTCGCGTACTGCTTCAAGGTGCCGCCCACGGTCTTTCGCCCACGGCCCAAGGTGGATTCTGCCGTGGTCGCCCTTACGCCGCGTACGGCGGCGGAACGTCCGACCGAGCCCGCGGCCCTGTCGCGCCTGCTCAAGTTCCTTTTTTCCTTGCGTCGCAAGCAGTTGGGAGGAATTCTCAAACCCTATGGCGACGTTGCGACCGAGGCGTGGCTGGCGCAAGCGGGCATCGAGCCGCGCGCCCGCCCCGAAAATTTGTCTCCGGAGCAGATGTCGCAGCTGGCCATATTGCTCAAAACGCGCCTGGGCTCTTGACTTTGGGCCTGAAATCGATTTTCTTTTGGCCACTCGTCGCGCAGCCGCAAGGCGCACGACGACGCATACGGGATCGGGCTGGTCGTCCTCGTCACGGGGAGGCGAGCGGGGGACCTTCCCGTTTGAAGCGTTTTTCGGTGAATACGGGAGAGGATCGGGAGCATTGCGCCGCCGCGATGTGGCTGGCGTTTTAACCGAGGAGGAGAGGACTGATGACCAAGGCTGATCTGGTAGGAAAAATTGCCGACAAGACGGGGCTGACCAAAGCCAATGCCGAGCGCGCGCTCAACGCCTTCATCGAAGCCGTCGAGGCCACGCTGGTGGGCGACGGGAAAATCACACTGACCGGTTTCGGCACGTTTCTCGTGGACGAGCGCAAGGCCCGCACCGGCCGCAACCCCCGCACCGGCGCCGAGATCGAGATCCCGGCTTCCAAGGTGGTCAAGTTCCGGCCGGGCAAGCTGCTCAAAGACGCCATCCAATAATCACTCCCGGGAGATTTTCACATGTTGCACGGCGAAACCGTTCACAGCCCTCTGCCGCAGGATCTGCCCTGGTGGCAGCCCGATCATTTCGTTTTCTTCAGCGTGCTGTACCTCGTGCTTTTCATCATCGCTTCCGGCATGGGCTACTGCATCTTCAAGGCCTACCTGGATACGAAGAACGCCGACGCCCACGGGCATCACTAAGCCGCGCGGCTGCAGTTTTCGCCGATCCGCCCGGCTTCGGCCGGGCGGACATTTTCGTCCCGGACATCCCACTCTTGACGCGGGCGGGATTCCGGGATAAATGTCTTTTTTTGCCGCTAGGGAATTTCCCAAAGAGGGGGTGAGGTCAATGCCCGGAGTCTTCCTTGACGAGTCCGACAACTTCGATGTGGCCCTGCGCCGCTTCAAGAAGCAGGTCGAAAAATCCGGGATTCTCTCTGAGTTGAAGAAACGCCAACACTTTGAGAAACCCAGCGTCATGCGCAAGAAGAAAAAGGCCGCCGCCCGCAAGCGGTTGCTTAAGAAAATGCGCAAAATCAACATGATGTAATGAACCTGACAGCCCGTATAGATTCAGACTTCCTGGCCGCCATGCGGGCTCGCGATGAGCTCGTCGTCGGGGTGTTGCGCATGCTCAAGGCTGCCGCCAAGATGCGGCAGGTGGAGCTCAAGCGCCCGCTTACCGACGACGAGCTTTTCGACGTCCTGGCCAAGCAGGCCAAGCAGCGCAAAGAGTCCATCGAGCAGTTCGCCAAGGCGAACCGGACCGACCTCGTCGACAAGGAAGAGCGGGAACTGGCCGTATTGCTGGCCTACATGCCCACTCCCTTGAGCGACGCGGAACTCGCCGCCGCCGTGGATGCGGCCGTGGCCGAACTGGATGCCCGAAGCATGAAGGACATGGGCCGGGTGGTGCAGGCGGTGCTGGCCGCCCACAAGGGGCGGGTCGAGGGCAAACGGGTCAGCGACGCCGTCAAGGCGCGTCTCGCTTCCTAACGCTTCTTCCTCTTTTTCTTATGGAATCCAGAACTCTCTCGTTGCTGGAGTTTCCTAAGGTTTTGGAACGGCTGGCCCAGCTCGCCGTTTCCGAGCCGGCGGCGGCTGCCTGCAAGGCGATTGCGCCCCTGGGCGATCCGGCCACGCTCGCCAGGGAACAGCGCAAGCTGGCCGAGGCCATCGAACTGCGTCGCGACGCCGCGTTCGCCTTTACGCCGTTTCCCGACATCGAGCCGCTGTTCCCCATCCTCGACAGCGAGCGCCGCACCTTCGATCTCGATGCCCTGGTCGCCCTGGACCATGTGCTTTCCCGCGTGGCCGCCCTGCGCCAGGCGCTCGGCGCGGGCGAGCCCGGGCAGTCGCTTCTGCGCGACGAGGTCGCGGCCACGCCCTGGCCGAAAAAGACCCAGGCCGCCCTGGCCCGCTGCATCTCCCCGGACGGCAGGCTGCGCGACGAAAGCTCGCCCGAACTATTTTCCGTCCGCCAGGAGATCCGCACCATCCACCAGACCATCATGACGCGGGTCAAGGAATACGTCGGCGAGAAGGAACTCGGGCCGCTTTTGCAGGACGACTACGTCACCATCTCCTCCGACCGCTACGTCCTGCCGCTTCGGGCCAATTTCAAGGGGCGTCTGCCCGGCATCATCCACGACTACTCCCAGACCGGCGAAACGGTCTATGTGGAGCCCTTTTTCCTGGTCGAGGTCAACAACCGCCTTCAGGAACTCAAAAACGAGGAACGCGAGGCCGAAGCCCGCGTCATGGCCTTCCTCACCGGGCTGGCCCGCGACGAGCGCCGCGAAGTGGCCGCCGCGTACCGCCTGCTCGTGGCCTGCGACGTGCTCTGGGCCAAGGCCGCCCTGGCCGAGCGCCTTGGCGGCACG
>DQED01000213.1:864-8048 GCA_003525525.1 Desulfovibrio sp. | reverse complement strand
GCGTCGGCCAGGATCATGATGAGGCGCTTGAACATGACGCGGTCGAGGGTTTCCTTGCGCGCCTCCATCTTGCGCAGGGCCTCGAAGGGCGGGTAGGCCGGCCGCCAAACGCAGGCGCGCGTCAGGGCGTCGTAGGTGTTGCACACGCAAAGCGCCTTGACGTAGGGCGGAATGCCCGCTCCGGGCAGGCCGCCCGGAAAGCCCCTGCCGTCCTCCTGCTCGTGGTGGAACAGGATGCAGTGCAGGGTCTCCGCCGGCAGGGGCAGGCCCACGCACATGCCGACGCCGAGCGCCGGATGGGAGCGGAATACGGTCTCCTCCTCCGGGGCCCAGGACTCGGGCCGGCGCTCGAGCAGCCCGGCGGGCAGCCCCAACTTGCCCACGTCGTGCAGCAGCGCGCCCGCGCCGACCTTGACCAGCAGATTTTCATCCATGCCCGGCCGGTCCATAAGCACCAGGGACGTGAGCACCATGACGGACAGGCCGTGCTGGTATTCCTGGTAGCCCTTGCTGATGAGCCGGGCCACGTTTTTCACGGCGTCCGGGGCCTGGAGAAAGCCGATGGACTGGCGCACGAGCTTGCCGACCTGGTCGAAGCGCGCGCGGCTTATGGTGTGGGGCAGCTTTTCCTCGAGCACGCCCCTGGCCAGGGTGACGGCGCTGGCGTGCCAGACCTCGGCCCGCTCGTCGAGGGGAATGGATTCGTCGAGCAAAAGCTCGCCCAGGTTCTCGCGCAAATAGTTGTCGTAATGGCGCTGCTCGCCCTTGTGGATGTAGACCGTGGCCACGCCCATGGCGCGCAGCCGCGCCAGTTGGTCGGCGGTAAAGGCCGCGCCGCGCGTGGCGTAAAGGACCAGTCCGCCGCCCTTGCGCACGTAGAAGGAAAAGCGACCCTTGCCCCAGGGCCGCAGGGACATGGTTTTGACCGGGACGTAGGATTTGAGTTCCTGCGCGGCAACGCCCTCCTCGGCCGGGGTGGGGGCCTGCGTCATCGCACGGCCTCCCCGGGGCCGAGGTCGTTTAAGGGCAGGCGCATTTCCACCACTTCCTCGTCGTAGTTGCGCACCACGGAGAAGCCGAGCTTTTCGGCCAGCCCCTGCATGCCGCCGTTTTCCATGAGCGCCTGGCCGGTCAGTTCGCGCGTGCCGCGCCCCTTGCAGTAGCGGATGATCTTTTCCATGAGCAGCCGGCCCAGGCCCTGGCCCTTGAGGTCCGAGCGGATGATGACCGCGAATTCGGCCGAGGAATTGTCCGGCCGGGTCGAGGCCCGCACCACGCCGAGGGTCTCGGGGCGGCCGTCGGCGTCCGGGGCCGTGGCGATAAACGCCATCTCGCGCTCGTAGTCGATCTGCGTGAGCTTGGCCATTTCCGTGTGCGTAAGCTCCCGCACCACGCCGAAGAAGCGGAAGCGCAGGTCTTCGGGGGAGAGGTGCTTGAAGAATTCGAAATGGGCCGGCTCGTCCTCGGGCCGGATGGGGCGCAGCATGGCGTGGCGGCCGCTGCGCAGGGTCACGCATTCCTCGAGTTCGCGGGGATAGGGCCGGATGGCGAGGCGGTGGGGATCGGGTTCGGCCTCGGGGGTCAGGCGGATGGCCGCGCCGATGACCTGCACGCCGTCGGGTTGGGCCAGGACGGGGTTCAGGTCGATGGCCGCGATGCGCTCGATGTCCGCCACGCACTGGGAAACCTGGTTGAGGGTGAGGCACAGGGCGTTCACGTCGATGGCCGGCTGCCCGGCCGCGCCGCCGAAGGAGGCGGCCACGCGGGTGCGAAAAACGAGGTCGCGCGCCAGCGACATGTTGAGCGGCGTCAGCGCCACGGCGCGGTCGCGCGTGACCCTCGCGGCGAGTCCCCCCTGGCCGAAGACGATGTAGGGGCCGAACACCGCGTCCACCCGGGCCTGGATGGTCACTTCGTAGGCCCCGCCCCGCCGGGCCATCTCCTGGACCACGAAGCCCTCGATGCGCGCGCCGGGCACGTGCTCGAGCACGCGCTGCCGGGCCGCGTCCGCGGCCTCGCGCACGGCTTCCGGGCCGGCGACGTCGAGGACGATGCCGCCGACGTCGAAGGGCTGGGGCATGTCCGGGGAAACGGTCTTGACCGCCACGGGATAACCCAGCGCCTCGGCCGCGGCCACGGCGTCGTCCACGTCCTCGGTGAACTGCGAGGCCACCGCGCGCACGCCGTAGTAGCCGAGCACTTCCTTGGCCTCGGGGTCGGTGAGCGCAAGCCGCCCCTCGGAAAACGCCCGCTCGATGACCGCCCGGGCCGCGTCCGGGTCCGGGGCGTACTCCGAGGGCAGGCTCGCCGGCATCTCCATGAGCAGTTCCTGGTTGCGGCGGTAGCGCAGCAGGTGCAGGAAGGCGGATACGGCCTGGTCCGGCGTCTCGTAGGTGGGAACGCCAGCGTTGTTCAAAATCTTGAGCGCCGCGCCGGAAGCAGGGTCGTAGCCCATCCAGCAGGCGAGCACCGTGCGGTTGGTCTTGGCCAGCACCTCGGCCATGGCCTTGGCCGCCTCCTCGGCGTCGACCCCGGGAAAGGGCACGTGGATGACCAGCACGGCGTTGACCCCGGGGGTGCGCAGAAGCGCCCGCAAGGCCTCGGCGTAATCGCCCGGGGCGGCGTCGAAACTCATGTCCACCACGCCGTGGCGCAGCCAGTTGGGGCCGAGCAGGCGCGAAAGGCCTTCGCGCGCCTCGACGTCGAAGTCGGCCAGCGACCCGCCGCCTTCGAGCAGCGCGTCCGCGGCCATGATGCCGATGGAGCCGCCGTTGGTCAAAATGGCCAGGTTCTCGCCGCGCAGCGGCCGCGAGCGGGCAAGCGTCTGGGCGGCGTCGAAGAGCGCGTCGATCTCGCCCACGCGCAGCATGCCCGCCCGACGGAAGGCCTCCTCGTAGACTTCGTCGCGGCCCTCGGAGGGATCGGGCGGAAACACGGTCCACAGCTTGCGGCCGGGCTTGATGACGAGCACGGGCTTGTTGCGCGCGGCGGCGCGGGAGGCGCTCATGAACGAGCGCGCGTCGGAAATGGATTCGACGTAGAGCAGAATCGAGCGCGTGTTGGGGTCCTGGGCCATGTAGTCCAGGATGTCGGCGTACTTGAGGTCCACCCGGTCGCCGAGCGACAGGATGTGGGAGAAGCCGAAGCCCTTGGTGCGCGCCCAGTCGAGAACCGCGGTAAAAAGCGAGGCGGACTGGGAAATGAACGCGATCTTGCCCGGCAGGGCGTCCGAGGCGGCCAGCGAGCAGTTGAGGCCGATGCCCGGCACCACGAGCCCGAGGCCCGACGGGCCGAGGATGCGGATGCCGGACGGCGCGGCCGCTTCGAGCATGCGCGCCTGGAGCGCGCGTTTTTCCCCGCGCGGCAGTTTCGCCCAGCCCGGCGGCAGCACCACGGCCGCGCCCACGCCGCGGCGGCCGAGTTCGCGCAGGTACTCGGGCACGCTCGCCGGCTCCGTGGCGATGACGCCGATGTCCGGGGTCAGGGGCAGCGTGTCCACGGACTTGTAGCACAGCACGCCGGAAATGGCGTCGTGGGCCGGGTTGACCGGCATGACCGGCCCCAGGAACTTGCCCCCGAGCAGGTTCTTCATGATCACCGCGCCCGGATGCCTGGGGTCCGAGGACGCGCCGATCACGGCCACGGAGTTGGGGCGGAACAAGGCGTCAAGGCTTCGGGCGCTCAACAGAAGCTCCGGGGCAGAAGGTTACGAGGTTGCGCCCAAGGATAGAAGGCCCGCGCGGGCAAGGCAAGGGGTTTCGCGGTTTTCGGCACCGCCGGCCCGCGTTGTTGACAGGATGGGATGGCGATGGCAGCTTCCAATAACGATGCCGGATTGCAGCCGAAAATCTTGTCGCACCGGCGCGAAACGGCCCCGAGCCCCAAGGAGGGTTCCATGGAAGTCGCCACCAGCCTCGTCACCGACAACGAGTTTTTTTCCGCCGAGCGCCGCGACAACGTCCTGATCGTGCGCGCCAAGCCCCACTTCACCCGCCACGTCCGGGACCTCAAGCAGATCGACACGTTTTTCGACCATCTGGAAATCATCGCCCATACCGACCAGGTGCGCGTGGTGGTCTTCATCGGCTGCCCCCAGAAGGAAGGCGCGGCCGACACCCTGGAATTCTTCGACGAGTTTCTCATCTCCCGGCGCGAGGATTACCTGCTGCAACGGCTGTTCAACCTCGTCAACAACTACATCGTGACCATGGCGGGCCTCAACAAGGTCACCATCCACGCCGACGCCGGCCACGTCTCGGCCTTCATGCTCAACATGAGCCTCGCCTGCGACTACCGCATCGTCGGCGCGCAGACCGTGTTCGAAAACGCCTCGGCGGAAGTCGGCACCCTGCCCAAGGGCGGCGGCGGCTACTTCCTGTCGCGCCTGCTCGGCGGGGCCAAGGCGGCCGAAGTGTTGCAATGGACGCGGTTCACGGCCGAAGAGGCGCTCACCCTCGGCATCGTGGACAGGATCGTGCCTGCGGACAGGCTCGAAGAGGAAGCGCTCAAGGTCGCGGCCTACTACCAGGAGCCGCAGGTCGCCACCATGCTCGCCATCCGCAAGCTGCTCAAAAGCGACATCAACGAATTGCGGCGGTCGCTCGAAACCGAGGACATGCTGATCCTAAACCGCCTCAATTCGCCGCAATTCCGCACCGCCCTGACGGCGCGGCGCGAAGCCCGCAAGGGGAAATAGCAATTCGCCACACCGGCGTGCGCGCGGATGACTTCCGGCGGCTTTTGGGCTAGGGTAAAGGCTCTCTTCCCCGGGAATTTCGGGCAAAACCATCCCGTCGAGGTCCCATGCGCCTTTTTCTGACCACGCTCCTGCTGCTGGCCCTGGCCTCCACCGCATGTGGCGGCAATCTGGACTTCACCCTGCACAAGCTCGACTCCGGCCGCCCCGGCCCCACCGTCCTCGTCATCGGCGGCATCCAGGGCGACGAACCCGGCGGCTTCTACACCGCCGCGCTGCTGGTCTCCCACTACAAGATCACGAGCGGCGCGGTCTGGGTGGTGCCCAACCTCAATTTCCTGTCCATGATCCACAACTCCCGGGGCATGCACGGCGACATGAACCGGAAATTCGCCGATCTCGATCCGAAAGACCCGGAATACGAGGCCATCCAGAAAATAAAAGCCATCATCACCGACCCCCGCGTCAGCGCCGTGCTTCACCTCCACGACGGCTGGGGCTTCTACAGCCCGACCTACGTCTCCGAATGGCAAAATCCCAAACGCTGGGGACAGTCCGTCATCATCGACCAGCCCTCCGTCGATGCGCCGCACTTCGGCGACCTCGCCGCCCTGGCCGGTAAAGCCGTCGCCGACGCCAACGAACGCCTCTACGACCCCATGCACGCCTACCACGTGAAAAATACCCATACCCGCGAGCTCGACGACGAAACCGCCAAGGAGATGTCCAAGACCCTGACCTACTTCGCCATCAACCACGGCAAGCCGGCCTTCGGCATCGAAGGCAGCAAGAACGTCAGCGCCTTCATGTCCGCCTACTACCACCTCGCCGTGGTCGAAAGCTTCCTGCGCTCCTTCGGCATCGGCTTCGAACGCTCCTTCGAGCTGACCACGCAAAACGTGGGCGACGCCCTGCAAAGCAACGTCGCCGTCTCGTTTTTCGACAACAAGGTCTACCTCGACCTGCGCAACGCCCGGGAACGCCTGCGTTACATCCCCCTCAAGAAAGGCAGCGCCGTCGAATACCGGCCCGGCAGCCCGATCATGGCCCTCGTCTCGACCGACGGCGGCCTCAAGGTCTACTTCGGCAACAAGAACGTCACCGAACTCGATCCCCAATACTGCGAATACGACGGCAGCATCGAAGCCGTCACCATGGAAATCGACGGCATCAAACGCATGGTCCCCTTCGGCCGCGTCGTGCCCGTGGCCAAATCCTTCAGCGTCGTGCCCAGCAACGGCTACCGCACCAACGTCATCGGCTTCTCCAAACCGGGACTCGCCGACGAATCCAACATCACCCTCAGCCGCTCCGACCTCCAGACCAACTACTCCGTGGACAAAGCCGGCTCCGTCTACCGCGTCGAAGTCTACAAAGGCGACAAGTTCTGCGGCATGATCCTCGCCGCCTTCGATGCCAAAGCCCCCGCCATGGCCGGCGGCAGCAACCTGCTGCACCGGCTGCAGAAAAGTGGCGAACTGGAACTCGGCCGGTAGCGAGGGGATGTAGGGAAGAGAGGAAGGAAGATGCCTCCGGCGGCCGGGGGGGATCATCCCCCCCGGACCCCCTGAGCGGGGAGATGGTAAGCGGGCGGGAGTGACGGTCGCAGCGCGGAGCGTCGGGGTCTGTGGTCGTGGANNCAAGCGGGAGGGAGGACGGTCGGGATGCGGTGCGGCGGGGTCTGGGGCGGAGCCCCAGCTTGTAGCTCGCTGCGCTTGCGTCATCTGTCTTGTCTCCGGTACCCAACCTGCATGCAGCATGATTTTCCTTCCATCCCGCCGCGCGGGTTGCTGGTGGCGGGCACGCGCAGCGGTTGCGGCAAGACGTCGGTGGCGTTGGGGCTGATGCGGGCTTTGGCGCGGCGCGGGTTGCGGGTGCAGGCGTTCAAGGCCGGGCCGGATTTCATCGATCCGGGGCATCATGCCTTGGCCACGGGCGCGCCGAGTCACAATCTGGACGATTGGATGTGCGGGGCGGCGGGAACGCGGCGGATTTTCACGCGTTATGCGGCCGGAGCCGACGTGGTGGTGGTCGAGGGCGTGATGGGCCTTTTCGACGGCTATGCGGCCACGGATGCGGCGGGCAGTGCGGCGTCGTTGTCGCGGCTGTTGGGGCTGCCGGTGCTGCTTGTCGCGGATGTGGCGTCCATGGCCCGGTCGGCGGCGGCGCTGGTTTCGGGGTATCTTTCTTTCGAACCGGATTTGGATTTCTGCGGCGTGGTCTGCAACAACGCCGGCAGCGAGTCCCATGCGGCGCTTCTGCGCGAGGTCATGGCCGCGTCGTTGCCGGGAACACGTCTTTGGGGCGTTCTACCCCGGCGCGCCGATCTGGCGATGCCGTCGCGGCATCTGGGGCTGGTCACGGCCGGCGACGACGCGCAGGCGATTGCCCGCCTCGACGCCCTGGCCGACTGGCTCGAGGCCGCAATGGACCTCGACGCGCTCCTTGCCGCTCTCCCCCCCCTCCCCCCATCCAGGGGGTCCGGGGG
>DQED01000213.1:0-838 GCA_003525525.1 Desulfovibrio sp. | reverse complement strand
CTCTCCTGGCCGCCGGAGGCACACGCCTGGGCGTGGCCAGGGATGCGGCGTTTTGTTTTTATTATGCCGAGAATCTGCGCCTGCTCGAGGCGGCGGGGCTGACGCTGGTGCCGTTTTCGCCGCTGACAGACGCGGCGTTGCCGCAGCGGTTGGACGGGCTGTATTTCGGCGGCGGCTATCCGGAGCTTCATGCCGCCGCGCTTGCGGCCAACGCGGGCATGCTGGCCGGGGTACGCGCCTTTTGCCGGTCGGGCCGGCCGGTTCTGGCCGAGTGCGGCGGGTTCATGTATCTTATGGAAACGCTGAAGGATCTTGCGGGCGGCGAGCATGCCATGGCCGGGGTGTTTCCTTTCCGGGCGGCGATGGGCGAGCGGTTCGCGGCGCTCGGCTACCGGCAGATCACGACCCTGGCGGCGACGCCCTTGGGACCGGCAGGCTCGCGGCTTCGCGGCCATGAATTCCATTATTCCCGCATCGTGGGCGAGACCGGGACCGTGCCCGGCGTGTATGCGGCGACCGGCCGCAAGGGGCCGCTCGAGGGCCGGCACGGCTTCTTGTCGGGCGGCGCGCTCGGCAGCTACGTGCATCTGCATTTCGCGAGCAATCCGCAGGCGGCGACACACTTCGCCCAGGCCTGCCGGGAGGCGCGATGACGCCCGGCAATCCCCTGCGCGAAGGCTTCACCACGGGCACGGCCGCGTCCGGCGCGGCCAAGGCGGCGACGCTTTTGCTTCTTTGCGGCCGGGAGGTCGCTTCCGTGGACGTGCCGCTTCCCGGCGGCGGACGGCTGACGGTGCCGGTGGCGGCGGTGCGGCCCGAGGGCGGGGGCGTTTTCGCC
>DQED01000412.1 GCA_003525525.1 Desulfovibrio sp. | reverse complement strand
CCGCCCGGGCGAGGTCCGCGACAATGGCCGCCACGGTCGCGACCGGCAGGCCGAGGAAGGCGGCCAAAGCGTCCACGGGCGGCGAGGGGCGGCGCAGCCGGGCGTTTCTGGCCGCGAGCAGGGCCAGGAAAAGCCCCAGCACATGGCGCTGGCCGGGGCTTACTGTCGCGGCGCGGGCATCGCGCACGAAGGCGGCGTAGTCCTGGGCGGTGTGGGCGATCTGCGCGCCGAGCAGCACGATGACCCAGCTGACGTAGAGCCACAGCAGGAGCAAGGGAATCTGGGCGAAGCTGCCGTAGATGGCGTTGTAGTCGCGGGAGCCGAACTGGAACGTGATGTAGGCCCATTGCACGATCTGCCACAGGGAGCCGGCGATGATGCCGCCGATGAGCGCTTTCCCCGGTTTGACGCGCGTGTTGGGCAGGAACTGGTAAAGCATGTAAAACGCGGTCCAGATCGCGAGCACGGGCGTGACCGCGAGCAGGCCCTGGCCCATTTCGCCGAGCAGCGGGATTTGCAGGATGCGCTGCGTCAGGTGCAGGGCGCGCAGCGAGGCCATGGCGCTCACGGCCGCGAACAGCAGCGGCGGGCAGAGCACGATCAGCACGAAATAGTTGGTGAAGCGGGTTTTGAGACCGCGCCTTACCGTCACGCCCCAGGCGGCGTTGACCGCACCCTCGATGGTGGAAACCAGTGACACGGCCGTGGAGACGAGCAAAATGGCCCCGGTCGCGCCCAGGGTCCGCATGTTGGTGTTCTGGATGTAGGTCAGGATGTGGTCGGCCACGTCCGCGCGTCCGGCGGTAAGGCGCAGCAGCCAGTCGCGCACCTGCGGCGTGTCGTAAAAGCCCAGGCCCTTGGCCAGGGCGAAGGCCACGGCCAGAAAGGGCACGATGGACAGGACCGTGGCGTAGGACAGGGCCGAGGACAGCGCGAGGCCCCGGTTGTCGAGAAAAGAGCGCGCCACGTGGAAAAAAGGCCCGAGCCAGGCCGGCAGGGGGCTGCCGTCGGGCACACGTCCCAGACGCGCGGCCGTGGCGACGGCGGCGACAAGGCCCGCTCCCGCCCGGGGGCCCGTGAGCGGGACGTCGTCCCGGCCCGAGGCGTCGCCCGGGCCGGGGAGGGGCTTCGAATATCGTTTAGGCGATGCCGTATCCGCTGATTTTTTTCATGTATTCGTCCACTTCCTTGGCCATGTGGTCGAAGAGCTTGCTGACGCCCTTGTCCGGCTCGGAGCCGATCTTGCTGAAGATGTTGCCGGCCTTGGCGTAGGCTTCGTCAAAGGCGGATTCGTTCAATCCGCACAGCTCCCGGGCCTCTTCCTTGGTCAGGTAGCCGGTGTGGGCGAAATAGGCGCAGATGACGGCATTGACCTTTTTGACGTGTTCCTTCTTGGGCATGCGGGACTCCTTTGATGGGATCGGTAGTCGATTGCGGAATTGCTAAAGCATTCGGCCGGCCTTCGGCAACCCTTGGCTTGTAAAAAAATGCACAAATCCCGGCGGCTGCGGCCGCGACGTGCTGCCACTCGCAAAATACAACTGTATTTTCAATTTGTTACAAGTCGTTGTCGCCGTCTTGCCGCACGGCCAAGTATTGCCGGGCCAGGTGCGCGTCCCCTCTTCCTTCGCGAATACCCCTCAGCGCCCGTGCCGGTCGGCCAGGGGCTTGATGTCGATGACGGGCGTGCCGTCCACGGCCTCCAGGGCTTCGATCGTGAGGACGTTGCCGTCGATGGCGGCGATGCGCACCTGGTGCAGGCCGATGGGATTGGGGCGGTCCGGCGAACGGGTGGAGAAGACGCCGGTCAGGGGCCGGTTCCCTTCGCGCCGGGGATGGACTTCCTGGCAATCGCGGTCGGCCAGGTGGAACCAGGTGAAGAGCAGGACTTCCTGTCCGGCCTCCAGGGATTTTGCCGCCGTCCGGTAGGCCGGGTCGAGCACGACCTCGGCCCGGGGGGCGTTTTCCGTCTCGAAACGCGGCGCCGTGGCCGGGTCGGTCAGGGGCGAGTGCACGACGCCGAGCACGCGCAAGGTCAGATCCATACGAACGGTCCTCCCTCAGGTTTTTTCCGCTCCGCGGGCGACGGAGCCGAGATAGATGCCGCCAAGGGCCAGGGCCACGCCGGCCAGTTCCACGGGGCCGGTGGCCTTGCCGAAAAAGAGCACGTCCCACAGATACGATAAAGTCGGCTGCAATAGCAAAACGAGTCCGGCCAGCGCCGGCCGCACCCCGGCGAGCCCCATGGAAATGGCCAGCCAGCCTACGGCCTGGCCCACGACGCCAAGCCCGAGAAGCGCCAGCCAGCTTTGCGCCGTGGGCAGGGCGAAGGACGCGCCCACCCCCACGACGACCGGCACGAGCAGGGCCGCGCCGGCCAGGGACAGCACGGCCATGGCGGCCATGGGCCCGGCCCGGCCGTGGTCGGTGACGGCCTTTTTGAGCGTCATGATGAACAGGGCGTAAAAGACCGAAGTGGCGAGGCCGTAGCCGATGCCCAGGCGGAATTCATGGGTCTGGCCGGCGAAATTGCGCCCGACAACGAGGTAGAGCCCGAAAAGGGCCACGGTCATGGCGGCGAGGAACAGCGGGCGCGGGGCGCGCCGCGCGGCCACGGCCGCAGCGGCGGTGATGAGGAAGACCTGGAAGTTGCCGACAAGCGTGGCCAGCCCCGGCCCGACGTAGTTGATGCTCGCGTGCCAGCACAAAAGGTCGCACACGAAAAACACGGCGCAGCCGAGGGCCGGCCAGGACAGCGCGCGTTTCGCGGCGTCCAGGTTCTTCGTGGCCCCAAGCAGGACAAGCAGCGTCAGGCCGCCCACGAACAGGCGGTAGAACGCCGACACCGAGGGCGCGACGCCGGCCAGTTTGACGAAGACGGCGGAAAAGCTGATGCACGCCGCCCCGAACAGCAAAAGTCCCATGATGCTTTATCCGAAGTGATCGAAGCCGACCATGTTCAGCGGCGCGCCGTTGAGGGTGAAGGCGTTTTTCGGCGAAACCATGCCGATGGCCGCCGCCTCGGGCACGGCGGCGCGCACGGCGGGCCAGCCGGCAGGGGAGACGCTGCCGAGCAGCGCATAGTCCTCGCCGCCGAAAACGGCTTCCTTCTCGGGCTTGCGCCCGTGGCCGGCGGCATGGGCCGTGACCTCGGGATGGAGCAGCGCCGGCGGCAAAAACAGGTCCGCGCCAAGCCCCGCAGGCAGCAGGCGCGGCAGATCCCGGACCAGGCCGTCGGAAACGTCCATGCAGGCCGAAACTTCGGGCACGGCGGCAAGCGCCAGCCCGGCGGCCACCTGCGGCACGGGGCGCAGGTGCGCGGCCACGGCGGCGGGGAATTGCGCAGCCCCGGCAAGGCCTTCCTTTTCCAGCACCGCGAGCCCCACCCGGGCAAGACCGATGGGGCCGGCGACGAACAGCACGTCCCCGGGCGCGGACAGGCCGCGCCGCAGGAAACGGCCCGCCGGGCCGGCTTCGCCCCAGATACTGATGCTGATGCCGATCTTGTCGGCCCGGCTCAAATCGCCGCCGACAAGAGGTACGCCGAATTCCCGGGCCAGCGCGGCCATGCCGGCCATGGCCTCTTCCCAGTACTCGCGATCCGCGTCGTCCGGGCTTGCCAGGCCGCAGGTGAACCCGAGCGGCCGGCAGCCCATGGCGGCCACGTCGCTGATGTTGACGGCCAGGGCCTTGTAGCCGACGTCGGCCGGCGCAAAATAGGCGCGCCGGAAATGCACGTCCTCGAGGAAAAGGTCCGTGGTCACGCAGACCTTGCCCGGCCAGTCGAGAATCGCCGCGTCGTCGCCACGCGAAAGCTCGACGCCCGCGCCCGTGCGCGAAAAATGGCGATCGATCAGCGCCAGGAAGTCGTCTTCGGAGCGTAGTATTGTCATTGTTGTGTTGTGGAAAGGAGGAACCGGGGGAGGGAACCCCTTTTTGAAAAAAGGGGTTCCCTCCCCCGGACCCCCACCTTCCCGAAAAACTT
>DQED01000441.1 GCA_003525525.1 Desulfovibrio sp. | reverse complement strand
CGCACGCCGGGTTCGCGCAGAAGCAGGCTGTCGCCGGCGTCGAGGAAGCGCGACAGCGGCGCGGCGCCGACGCCGGCGCAGGCCTCGGCGGGCGTGGCTTCGCCGCCAAGGCCGCACCAGGTGCGAAAAGCCGGATTGCAGCCCTTGTAGGCCCCGGTCCCATCCTTGAAATAGAGGGGGATGGGAATGGTGTTGACGAGCGTTTCCATGAAGGAAAGCTGGTCCTTGATGGTTTCCTCCACCCGGCGGCGGCGCAGGATGTTGGTCATGAGCAGGACCAGGACATAGCAGAGGATGATGACGCTGATGATGACCGTCCAGAAGACGGCGATGTTGACGTGGTAGAAGGGATAGGGCTCGTTGATGAGCGTGAAGTTCGAGGGCAGCTTGTCCGTGGTGATGCCGAGCCGCAGCATTTCCTTGTAATCGAAGATGTAGGCGTCGTCGGTGCGCGTGACCACGGGCAGGGCGGACAGGGGCACGCCGTGCATGAGCTTGTCGGCCATTTCGGCCACGAGCCGGCCTTCCTCGAAACCGCTGTGCATCTTGCCGCCGACGATGCCGTGGCCGAGCATGAAGCGCCAGGCGCTGTAGATGGGCACGTCGGAATTGGCCCGTATGGCCGCGAGCACCTCGGTGACGGAATACACGTCCGTGAGCGTATCCTTGTAAAAGGGAATCAGGAAGATCATGGCGTCCGCGGGCAGTGCATGCACCGCGTCGAGAATTTGTTGCAGGCTCAGGTTGTCCTGGTATTCGAATTCCAGGCGGCCGGCGAAGGCGGGTTCCACGGCGCGCAACTGGTTGCCGATGGCCACGCCAGTGATCGAGGTGTCGCCGAAGATGACCAGGCGGCGGCGATCCGGATGGAAGCGCAGGGCCAGTTCCAGGGTCTCGCGGATGTCGGGTTCCTCGAGCACGCCGGTGAAGTTGCGGTGGCCCGAAAGCCATTGCTGATGAAAATCGTTGACGCCGCAAAAGACCACTGGCGTATTCGGGAAAAGCTCGTCCTGGTATTCGCGCAGGAAGTCGAAGGCGAAATTGTCCGAGGCCAGGATGACTTCGAAGCGTGTGTTGCGGTATTTGAGCTTGTAGAAGGCATAGAGCATGCCGCGAAGGACCGGATCGGTATACTTCTTCGAATCCATGTATTCGATTTGCAGGTCCACATTAAAGTCGGAAAGGGAAAACGCTTCGCGGATGCCGCCCAGAATCTCGTCCGACCACTGGTATCCGTTCTGGTAGGAGTTGAAATAGAGGACGTTTTTGCGGATTTTTTCGGCCATGGCCGATCCCGGCCAGAGAACGGCCAGGAGGAGGAGGCAGGAGAGAATCCGTCGGGGCATGGCTGCTCGCGGCAAGAAGTGGCGTCCGGCGCAGGGGCGCAGACTGTTTCGGGCAATGTCGTCACGAGCGGCCGGGAAGTCAAGGGAAGGTCGCGGCGCACGCCGAAAAGAGGGGGGACTCGCCTCTCGACACGGGTTCTTAATGTTTTTTGAAAAAATATAATCATTGTTATTGCGATATTAACGAACGAGGGCGTTGTCGGGACTTGCCGGGATAATTTATATAGGATAAATTTAGTTTCATTAATCCTACTTCGTTGGTCGACCGCGGTCGCGGCCGACCAAAATTCCAGGAGGTCTGTCATGAGTCTGCTTGCATGGAGTGACCGCCTTTCTGTGAACATCGCCGAGATCGACAAGCAACACCACAAGCTCGTGGACATGATCAACGAGCTGCACGACGCCATGAAATCGGGCAAGGCGGAAAACGTGCTGATGCGCATCGTCAAGGAGATGAAAGAGTATGCGGCCACGCACTTCGCGCTGGAAGAGCGTTACATGAAAGGCAACCACTATCCCGACTACGCCGTGCACAAGACGGAGCACGACAAGTTCGTGGCCAAGGTGGTGCAGGTCGAGAGCGACTGCAACAAGGGTAAATGTGCCATGTCCATGGACATCTTGAGCTTTCTTTCCAGCTGGCTCGTCAATCACATCAAGGGCACGGACAAGAAGTACGGGCCGTTTCTCAACAACTGCGGCATCCACTAAGACAACATGAACGTACGATCGCGCGCCACATGCCTGACCCTCGTTTCCCTGGCCCTGATTCTCGCCGCTGGCGGCCTTCTGCTGTGGGATGCCGGCTGGCTGGCCGGGGCTCTGGCGCTTGGCGTGTTGAGCGTCGCAGCCCAATTTGCGGCGCTCGCCGCGCATCGGCTGGCGGACACGGCGCTCCTTAAGGGCCTGCGCTCCCTGCTGCCCGGGGAGCCGGCCCCGGATGCCGCCGCTTCGCCCGGCAGCCTGGTCGGGCTTTTGGGCCGGCATGTGCGCGCCGTAGGCGAAGAGCGGGGCAGGGCGCTGGAGCTCCTGGCGCGCCTGCCCTTCGCCTGCATGACCGTCGTCTGTTCGGGCAGGATCACCTGGCGCAACGAGGCCATGGACAGCCTGCTGCACAGTCAGGGCCTGTCCGGAGCCGACGACCCGGTTGCGGACCTTTGCGCCAAGGCCGGGACCGGCACGTGGGAGGACCTGCGCGACGGCCGGTTTCAGGGAATACCCCTGCGCCTGGCGGATCCCGATGGGGGGGAAAGCCTGTTTCAGGCCGCGGCGGTGCGGTTGCACAATGAAGACGACTGCTACTTTTGCCTGTTTCAAGAGGTGACCGGGAAATACCGGGAAAGCGAGCGGCTCCGGGAGCGCTATACGAGGATGTGCGCCGTCAACGAACGCCTTGTCGCGGACACGAACACCCTGGAGGGCTTGGCCCGCGAGGCCGGGACGGCCATTGATGCCTTGGTGGCGTCCCTGGATGTTTCCAGGCATCAGGCCGATCAGGTGGCCGAGGCCATGCAGGAGATGACCGAAAACGTGCGTATGGTGGCGACCATGGCGGCGGAGACGGCGCAGGCCGCCACGGACGCCGAATCCCGGGCCAGGGAAGGAGTGGATTCCGCCAGGGGGACGGCCGAGGTCTCGCGTCGTGTGGTCGCCTCTTACGACAACCTGCAAGGAATCCTGTCCCAGCTCGTGGAGCGCGCCGGCGCCATCAACGACGTCGCCGGGCTGATCGCGGACATCGCCGACCGGACCAATATGCTCGCCCTCAACGCCGCCATCGAGGCTGCCCGTTCCGGCGAGGCGGGGCGGGGATTCGCCGTCGTGGCCGAGGAGGTGCGTAAGCTCGCCGCGAAAACCCTTGCCGCCACGGGCGAGGTGCGCGAGGCCGTCCGCTCCATAACGGCCTGTTCCACGGAGGCGGTCGCCGCCATGGCCTCGACGCACGGGGACATTCACGCCTCCTGCGGCCTGGTGCAGTCCGTGGAGGCAAAATTCACCGCCATCGCCGCGGCCATGGCCGGCGCGACCGAGGCCGTCGAAGGCATCGCCCAGCGGACCGAAAAACACTGTATTTCCGGTTTCGAGCTCAACATGTGCGCCGTGGACGTGACCGAGCGCGTCCAGGAGATGGGCGAACAGGCGTGCCAGGCCAGGCGGACGCTCGACCGCTTGGCGCAGGTGGCAGGCCGGGTCCGCCTGCATGCCCGCCCGGAGATGGCGTTGTCCGCCACAACGGCCGCTGCCGTGAAATAAACTGACGGCACGACGTCGCCGCGCGGGATGAGCGCACCGCTTCTTCCGACGGAACCCGCCGGCCGTCGTCCGGCCGGCGCGGTGCACGTCGCGCCGCCCTGCGCCGCGACGGCTTGATCAGAGCGTCAAAACCAATTATGAAGCGACGCTTGTACGGAAGCGTTTCGTCACCGGTGTGACGCCTGGACTTCAAATCCAGTGTGTGGCCGAGAGGTCACAGGTAGGTTCGACTCCTATACGCTTCCGCCATTGTTGGAGATTTCCAAGAAACTCTCCTCCTCGAAAGAGCCCCCTTTCCTCTCACTCCGAAATCTTTCCTATAGATCCCCCTCGGGTCGTACGATCTGGGACCTTGGGCAGTGGGAATTGCTGCGTCTATAATGACAAAGCCGGTTTCCTCATTTCATGCGCGCGAAGCGTAGTTCACCTGGATGTGATCCACGAACAGACGAACTCTCTGGGGAAGTTGGCCGGGCCCTGTCACCAGATAGACGTCATGCTCGAATCCCCCGCTCCACTGCGGGAGTACCCGTACCAGACGTCCCGCAATCTCATCCGGCACGGCCAGCAGGTCCCGGAGCAGGGCGATGCCATGTCCGGCCAGCGCGAAATCGCGGCACATCTCCACGGAACTGAAGGTGTATTGGGGTTCTATGTCGACGAGGACCTGCCGGTTTCCGTTGTGCATGGGCCAGCGGCGTCCGAAACGTTCGAGCACGATGCACGGGAGCCGGTGCAGATCCTTCGGCTCCACCGGCATGGCGTGATGTTTGAATAGCTCGGGGGACGCGTACAAAAAAGGCTCGATGGTCATGAGCTTTCTGGCCACAAGCGGTGGGGCGATGGAAGGCCCGATGAGAAAGGCGACGTCATAGGGCTCGGTTCGCAGGTCCACCGAGTGCTCCGCAAAGGTCAGGTCCATCCGGATGTCGGGCCAACGCGCAGCGAAATCGAGCAACATGCCCCGCATGTGATCCTCGTACATATCCCGGAACATGCAGACGCGCACCAAGCCAGAAGGCTCCCTCATGTTTGTCACTACGGAATCATAGGCCTTTTGCGTTTCGCTAAGAATGAATTCGCACCGTTGTATCAAGAGCGAGCCGGTATCTGTCAGCTTTACATTACGTGTGTCCCTGTAAAAGAGCAGCACCCCCATCCGCTTTTCCAGCAATTTGATGCGTCTTGAGAGTGTCGAAGCGCTCATCCCCAATATTTCAGCAGCCTTGGAGAAACTTTTCTGCCGGGAGACCGCTGCGAGGAGTGGCAGGTCTGTCAGAAACTCTTGCATGATTATGCCCATTTTTGGATTAGAGTTTTCTGTTTGGGCTGTTTATTTATTTTTTGAGGATGCTAAAAAAGCATACTGCGGAATGCAAGAACCGCATGGCGGCGCTGCCGGCCGTTGGCGAGGGCTCGGACACGGGCAGGAGGTCCGGGCTTCTGGAGGGCGGTCCTCACGGGACGCCCCGGTGGGGCCACGCCCCTCCTGTACGACGGTTGCGCGGCACATACCGTTTCGGCGACCAAGCAAAGGAGTGAAAAGACATGACCATGCAGTCCGTTCTTGATGACACCAAAATATTTCTGGAACATCTCGGCACGAAGGAAGAGCCGTTCGGCGTGTATTACGACGATACCAAGCCGGAAAAAGCTGTCGGGCCGAAAGTGGGGGAGCCCATTTCGCGCGAACTGGAGGATCAGGGGAAGTTGGACATGCAGAAAGTCTTCAAGACGTTCTCCTGCGTCATGTGTAATGTCTGGCTGGCCAGAAAACAACATCGCGCGGCCTTTATCTCCACGGAAGAATACGGCTGCATTGGGGGAGCATACTACTGCTCCATGATGAAACCACCCCTTGCCTTCATCGAGCATTACGTGGGTACGGGCATCAAAGGTACGCCGATTCATGGCGAAAGATATATGCCGGGTCGCGAGAGCGTGCGCAACTTCCTCACCAAGGTCGACCCGCGCCAAGCACCGGCCAAGTACTGCATCTTCAAGCCGTTGTCCCAATTCACAAACGATCAGGAGCCGGAGTTCGTCATCTTCTTCGCCCGGCCAGAAGTCTTGACCGGCCTGTTCATGCAAACTGTTTTCACCACGGGCGACGTGGACTGCATGGCCTCCCCCTTTGGCGCGGGGTGCACCAACATGCTCGCCTGGCCTCTGTATTACCAGCAACAAGGAATGGAGAAAGCCGTCCTCGGCGGCTTCGATCCCTCGGCCAGAAAGTGCATGAAGCCCGATGAGCTGACCTTCACGGTGCCTTTGAGCCTTTACAGGAAAATGCTGGCCGCCCTGCCGGAGTCCATGTTCAACGTGAACGGGGAATGGAAGAACATCCGCAAGAAGATCGCCCGCAGCGCGAAAGCCTGGGGGGAAGAGGAATAGGCAGGGCGAGTGCCTGAAGGCCTGACGCTGTCCCCCAACCGGGGCTGCTGCAGAAAAAAGGGGTTGCCCGCTTTCGGGCAACCCCTTCCGTGTTTTCCGGGAGTGACCGCGTCCAGACATGCCTGGGATAAAAAATCCAGGCCGCCGCGGAAGAAGCAAATGGCTGTCTTGGAGTGCTCCCGGTTCCGGTTCCCGCACGCGGGACCCGGGCAAAGAGAAAGATCCTGAACTGGCGGGCGTCGAACTGACGCCACACCCGATGCGCGGCACCTTTCTGGCAAGCCAGTTCGCGGCCACAGATCGGAGTGCGCCACCAGGTTGCCTGCGGCGTGCTCGGCATGGATATCCACGCGGCCGATATCGGCAAGAAACCACGATTCGCTCAACCCCAGAATCCGCGAATTCAGGTCCCTGTCCTTCATGGCCTTTCTCCGGGGAAGCGCATATTTCGTCCCTTCCCCACGGAAAATCCTGAAGGATTTGTTGCTTCTTTCGAGTTTCCCGTGGGGAGCCACCCAAGACTTCTCCGGCCTGGGCAGGAAACCATTTTCATGCTAAGCACCGATTACGACGAGAACCGTGTCCGAAACACCAAAACCCGATGGATCGCGTATTCCATGACTCCGCATAAATCCCTGCGCAAGGCCGTCGTGCTCGGCATCGACGGCCTGGACCCGGGCTTGTGCCGGGAAATGATGGCCAAGGGCCGGCTGCCCCATTTGCGCCGGCTGGCCGCGACCGGCCTCTTCACGCCGCTGCACACCGCCAACCCCGCCCAGAGCCCCGTGGCCTGGACCTGCCTCGCAACCGGAGCCAACCCCGGGCGGCATGGCGTCTATGACTTCATCGTGCGCGACCCGGGTTCCTACCTGCCCCGGCTCTCCCTGACCCGCCCCGGCCCAGCCGGTCCCCTGGGCCCGCCCGCGCCGGCCTATGACGCGACAACCTTTTTCGACGTCGCCGTGCGCGCCGGCCTGTCGGTTGCGGCCGTGCGCTGGCCCGTGACCTATCCGCCGGCCTTTTCCGGCGCGAAGGTGCTCTCCGGACTCGGCGCGCCGGACGTGAAAGGCCGCCTCGGCAACTACGTCCGCTACGAGGAGGAGGCCCCTGGCGCAAGCGGGGGGCGCGGCAAGGTCGAGGCGGTCCGCTTCGCCGACGGCCGTGCGGTCCTTGCCGTGGAAGGCCCTGTCGCCGTGGTCGCCGGCAAACGCGTTGCAGCCATATGCCGCCTTGCGCTGACCCGCCGCGACAGGCAACTCGAATATGCCTGCGAGGAAGCGGCGGGCGGCATCGCCCCCGGCGACTGGTCGCCCTATCTGCGCCTGCGTTTCGCCTGCGGCGACGGCCGCGTCGTGACGGGCGTCACGCGCCTTTTTCTGCAACGCCTCGAACCGCTTTCCCTCTACTGCGGCCCCATCCAGGTCGATCCCGAATCCCCCAACCTGCCCGTCGCCGCCCCGGCCGGCTATGCCGCCGAACTGGCCCGGGCTTTGGGCGGTCCCTACAGCACCCTCGGCATGCCCGAGGAGACCAAGGGGCTGACCGACGGCGCGGTCACGGACGAGGCCTTCCTGTCCTTTTGCAACGACGTGACCCGGGAGCGGGAAGCCATGCTCGCGTACGAACTGGAGCGCTTCAAGGAGGGGCTGCTTGCGGTCGTGTTCGACACCTCGGACCGCATCCAGCACTGTTTCTGGCGTTTTCACGACCCGTCGCATCCGCTCTACGACGCGGACGCGGCCAAACGCCTGGGGCCGGTCATCGAGGACCACATGGCGCGCATGGACGCGGCCGTGGGCGCGGCCCTGGACGCCGCCGGGGACGACACGGCCCTTTTCGTTTGTTCCGACCACGGCTTCTGCTCGTACACGCGCTCCGTCAACGTCAACGCCTGGTTGGCCCAAGCCGGCTTCCTGAAGCTCAAGCCGCACGACCCGGCCGATGCCGGCGAACTCTTCAAGCATGTGGACTGGTCTGCCACCCGGGCTTTCGCCCTGGGCTTCGGCTCCATCTACCTGAACATCGCCGGCCGCGAACCGCAGGGTATCGTGGCGGACGGCGGGGAGGCGCGGGAGCTTGGCGCGGAAATCGCCGCGCGCCTGCTTGCGCTCGACGACGCCGGCACGTCCGCCGTCGCCGCCGTACACGACAAGGCGTCGCTTTATGACGGGCCACGCCTGGCGCACGCGCCGGACCTCGTGCTGGGGCTGCGCCCGCCGTACCGCGTGGCCTGGACCTCGGCCATCGGCGGCCCAGGCGGGGAGGTGTTCACCGACAACCGGCAGAAGTGGTCCGGGGACCATTGCGTGGATGCGGCGTTCGTACCGGGCGCGCTTTTTTCCAATCTGCCCCTCGACGCTCCCGCGGAGGGCGTGGCGCAAACACGGCTCGCCGCCACGGTCTGCACGGCCCTGGGCCTTGCGCCTGCGCCGGAAATGGAGGCGGCGTTGCCCAGGAAATGAAGAGGGGCGTCTTGACCTGGTCGGCGTGCGCCTTATACTTTCTCTAACTAACTATTAGAAGGGAACCGCCATGGCAGACACACTGGATGCATGCGCACGCGAACTCCTGGATGTGATGCCGCTGGTCATGCAGGACCTGCGGCGGACCATGCGCAGCCAGCGGAGCGCGGACCTGCGCGTCCCCGAGTTGCGCAGCCTGGCTTTTCTGCGACACGCCCCCGGCTCGAACCTCACCGATCTGGCGGAATACATCGGCGTCTCCCTGCCATCCATGTCCAAACTGGTGGACGCCCTGGCGGTGCGCAACCTGATCGACCGCCAGCCCGATCCCGGAGACCGTCGCCGGGTGCGGCTCTTCCTCACCGAGGAGGGCATGGCCTTGCTCATGACGGCCCGCGAGGCGGTCAAGGCCGGCTTTACGGCCAAACTGTCCCAGCTTGGGCCGGACGAGGTGGCCAAGGTCGCCATGGGACTCGGGTTGTTGCGCGGCCTGTTCTCGTGCGCAACGGCCGACTCCGGCGTCGCTACCGACGCCGCGGCGCAAGCGGCCGGCGCGTAAGGCCGGCAGCGACGCCGGGCATATCTCACGCCGCGCCCTATGGGCTCCCTGCTTCAGGAAGGGACGGACCGGCCGGAAGTGCTTTCGGGGTGGATGTCCCCGAAAAGGATGACGTTTTTTCATGACGCAGCACACCACCGGGGCGTGGCGCGTGGGCATCGGCCCGCGCTCGCGGCAGTCGTTCGCCCTGCTTGCCCGCTCGTTTCGACACCGCAATTTCCGGCTCTTTTTCGCCGGCCAGTTCATTTCCCTCATCGGCACCTGGATGCAGTCCGTGGCCGTCTCCTGGCTGGTCTACAGGCTGACGGGCTCGGCCATGGCGCTTGGGGCCGTCGGGTTCGTCGCGCACCTGCCGGTCTTCGTGCTGGGGCTTTGGGGCGGCAGCCTCGCCGATCGCCGCGACAAGAGGCAGCTGCTCGTCGTCACCCAGGTCGCGGCCATGGGGCAGGCCCTGGCCCTGGCCGTGCTGACCCTGACCGGCGAGGCCACGGTCTGGTACGTCGGGGCGCTGGCCATGCTCCTTGGCGTGGTCAACGCCGTGGACATGCCCACCCGCCAGGCCTTCGTCGTGGAGATGGTGGGCAAGGAGGATCTGCACAACGCCATTGCACTCAATTCCTCCATGTTCAACAGCGCCCGGGTGCTCGGACCGGCGCTCGCCGGGCTGCTCGTAGCCGCCGTGGGCGAGGGCATGTGCTTTCTGATAAACGGCGTCAGCTACCTTGCCGTCATCGCGAGCCTGCTGCTCATGCGCCTGCCTCCGCCCGTAGCGCGTCCGCCCAAGGAGCCCATGGCCGCGCACATCGCCGCGGCCCTGCGCCATGCCTGGGGAGACAGGACCATGCGCGGCATCCTGGCCGGGCTTTGCCTGACGAGCCTTTTTGGCGCGTCGTTCATGATCCTTTTGCCGGTGATGGTGGATGCGGTCCTCGGGCACGGTGCGCAGGGGCTCGGATTTATCACGGCGGCCACGGGCGTCGGCAGCGTAGCCGCCGCGCTGACCTTGGCCTTGCGGCGCGAAAGTCGGGGACTTGGGCGCATCCGTGTCCTGGCCGGCGTCGGCTTCGGCGTGGCCCTGATCGCTTTCGGGCTTTCACGCAACTTCTGGCTTTCACTGGCCTTCGCGTCGGTCCTGGGATTCTGCCTGATCCTTTTTTTCGCCGCCGCCAATACGCTGCTGCAATTGCGAAGCCCCGACGACTTGCGCGGCAGGATCATGGCGCTGTATGCCGTCACCCTGGTCGGCATGGCGCCTTTCGGCTCGCTTTTCGCCGGAACGCTCGCCAGTCTCGTCGGCGCGCCGGCGACGCTGGTCCTCGCCGGCGCGATCTGCGCCCTCGGCGTCGGCGCGCTGGCCGCAACCGAACCCCGGGCAACGGCCGAAGCCGCGCCCCGGGCATCCTAAGGAGGTCGGCATGCGTCTCGTGCCGCTCGGGAAAACCGGAATCCAGGTCTCCGCCGTGGGATTCGGCGGCATCCCCATCATCCGCCTGGATTTCGAGGAAGCGGCGCAGGTCCTGCGCCACGCCGCGGACAAGGGCATCACGCTTTTCGACACCGCCAACCGCTACGCGGACAGCGAGGAAAAGATGGGTCGGGCCTTCGCCGGCATGCGCGACAAGGTGGTCATCGCGACCAAGACCGGCCAGCGCGCGGCCAAGGCGGCCATGGAAGAGCTGGAACTGAGCCTTACGCGCCTCAAGACCGACTATATCGACCTCTACCAGCCGCATCAGGTGTCCCAACCCGCGGAACTCGACGCGCTGCTGGCCCCGGGCGGGGCCATGGAAGCGTTGGTTAGGGCCAGGGCGCAGGGCAAGGTCCGCAGCATCGGCATCACCTCCCACAGTCTGGAGATGGCCCGCAAGCTCGTGGCCACGGGGCTTTTCGCCACCATCCAGTTTCCCTGCAACATCGTCGAAACCGAGGCCGCTGCGCATCTTTTCCCCGAGGCGCGCGCGGCGGGCATGGGCATCCTGTGCATGAAGCCCTTTGCCGGCGGCATGCTCGACGACGGCGGGCTGGCCCTGCGTTTCTTGCACCGCGAACCGGACCTCATCGTGCTGCCGGGCTGCGACACGGCGGCGCAGGTGGATCAGGCCGTGGAAATCTTCTCCGGGGAGGCCGCCTGGAGCGAGGAGGACGCGGCCAAGGCGCAAGGCTACCGCGACGAACTGGGCTCGCGGTTCTGCCGGCGCTGCGAATACTGCCAGCCCTGTCCCCAGGGCGTGCGCATCACCTACGCCATGATGTACCGGGTGGTGGCCAAGCGCATGTCCCCGGCCAAGGCCGTGCAGTTCGCCTCGGAAACCATGGAGACGGTGCGCAACTGCATCGACTGCGGCGAGTGCGCCACGCGCTGCCCCTACAACCTGCCGATCCCGGAGATGCTCGCGGAGCATCTTGCCATGTACGACAGCCACAAGGCCGCGCAGTGAGGGATGCCCGGGGAAGCGCCGCCCAGGTGTTCGGCGCAGTCTCCGCCGAGCCGCTTTGCCTCCGCGACGACGTGCTCACCTCCGGCGCCAGGTGATACGCGCCGCCCGGGCTTTCCGCGAACACGGCGCAGCGTCGGTTGCGCTCTTTGTTTTCGTGGACAAGCGGCCGCAAGGCCGCAAGGCGGCTTTCCCCTTGCCCGTGCTCGGGGCGCTTTTGCGCTACGGCGTCGAAACCGGGCGCATCACGGGCGACGCGGCCGCCCTGGCCGGGACGGAACTGGCGTTCCTGGAAGGGGAGCAGGGTACGGCGGAGAGGAGATCCACTGTCCGCTTCGCCGGCACGGGGCGTCGCGGGGCGCGAGCGGGCAAAAAAAAAGCGCGAGTTGCCTCGCGCTTTCAAGGGAAGCCGGACACCCGGCTCCAACCGTTACCGCTGCTTCCTTTCGGACCTGACGGGGTTGGCGGCGAAACCGCCGCCCGACTTCCCCAAAATGAAGTCATATTGTGGCGGAGAGGGAGGGATTTGAACCCTCGGTACCCGTCAAGGTACATACGATTTCCAATCGTACTCCTTCGGCCGCTCGGACACCTCTCCGCAAGAGTTCGTCTATCTATCCTAACCCCCTTGCTCTGGCAAGCAAAAACTGCCGGTCAGGACAATTTTTTCCCGGTCAGCACCTCGTAGGCCGCGAGGTACTTTTCCCGGGTCTTGGCCACGACGTCCTCGGGCAGGGGCGGCGCGGGCGGCTGCTTGTTGAAGCCGACGGAGGTCAGCCAGTCGCGCAGGTACTGCTTGTCGAAGCTCGGCTGGGACTTGCCCGGGGCGTAGCCTGCGGCCGGCCAGAAGCGCGACGAATCCGGGGTGAGCACCTCGTCGATGAGGATCAGCCCATCGTCGGTCAGGCCGAACTCGAACTTGGTGTCGGCGATGATGATGCCGCGCGTCCGGGCATAGTCGCGGGCCTTGGCGTACATGGCGAGGCTGACCGCCTCCACCTTGTCGCACAGCTCCTTGCCGAGCATGTCCTTGGCCTTGGCGAGCGTGATGTTTTCGTCGTGCGCGCCGAGGTCCGCCTTGGTCGAGGGCGTGAACAGCGGCTCGGGCAGGATGTCCGACTCGACGAGCCCTGCCGGCAGGGCGTGGCCGCAGACCGTGCCCGTGGCCTTGTAGTCCTTGAGCCCCGAACCGGTGATGAAGCCGCGCACGATGCACTCGATCGGCAGCGGCCTTGCCTTTTTCGCCACCACGGCGCGGCCTTCGAGCATGGCCGCGTACGGGGCGAGGCCGGCCGGGAAGGCGGCCGTTTCCGTGGCCAGCAGGTGGTTGGGGATCATGTCCTTGAACATCTCCATCCAAAACAGCGTGATCTGGTTGAGGATGACGCCCTTTTGCGGGATGGGGTCGGGCATGATGACGTCATAGGCCGAGATGCGGTCCGTGGTGACGATGAGCAGGCTCTCGGGCGAAAGCTCGTAGATGTCGCGCACCTTGCCCCGCGAACGCAGGGGAAAGGCCTTGATGTCGGTTTCGGTTACGGCGTGCATGGCGATCCCTCGCGTTTTAGGATTTCTTCAGCCGGCATTCCACGCTGCGGGCGTGGGCTTCCAGGTTTTCCAGGCGCGCCAGCCGCGCGATCTTCGCGCCGTGCGCGGCGACGTAGCCGGGCGCGGCGGCGATGAGGCTGGTCTTTTTCGTAAACGTCGCCACGGACAGGGCCGAGGAGAACCGGGCCGTGCCCATGGTCGGCAGCACGTGGTTGGGGCCGGCGAAATAATCGCCCACGGGCTCGGGGCAGTGGTGGCCCATGAACACCGCGCCGGCATGGCGCACCTTGCCGACGAGCGCCCAGGGATCGGCCACGCACAGTTCGAAGTGCTCCGGCGCGATGGCGTTGATCAGCTCCATGCCGACCTCGAGGTCCGGCACGGCGACCAACGCGCCGAACTGCGCAAGCGACGTCGCCGCGATCTCGTTTCGCGGCAGCTCGGCCAGCTGGCGCGTCAGCGCCGCGCACACGGCCTCAAGCTGCGCCGCGTCCGTGGACAGGCAGATGGCCGCGGCCATGGGGTCGTGCTCGGCCTGGGACAGCATGTCCGCGGCCAGCCACTCGGGATTGGCCGAAGCGTCGGCCAGGATGGCGATTTCGCTCGGGCCGGCGATCATGTCGATGCCGATCGTGCCGATCAGCATCCGCTTGGCCGTGGTCACGTAGATGTTGCCAGGCCCGACCACGACATCGACCGGCGCGATGGAGCCCGTGCCGTAGGCCAGCGCGGCGATGGCCCAGGCGCTGCCCACGCGGTAGACCTCCTCGATGCCGAGGATGGCGGCGGCGGCCAGGATATAGGGGTTGAGCGACCCGTCCGCGCGGGGCGGGGAGACGACCACGATGCGCGGCACTCCGGCCACCTGCGCGGGCACCGCGTTCATGAGCAGGCTGGAAAGCAGCGGCGTTTCGCCGCCCCGGCCGCCGGGCACGTAGCAGCCGGCCGCATCCACCGGAGTGACGATCTGGCCGAGCATGGTGCCGTCGGCGGAGGGCACCCACCAGGAGCGCTCCTTCTGGGCGGCGTGGAAGGCGCGGATGTTGTCCGCGGCCTCGGCGATGATCGCCGCGTCGGCTTCGGGAATGGCGGCAAGGCCCGCGGCGATGTCCTTGGGAGCGACGCGCAGGCAGTCGGCGTCGAAGCTTTTGCAATCGAAACGGCTGGTGAAATCGACCAGGGCCGCGTCGCCGCGCTGGCGCACGTCGGCCAGGATGCGCGCGACCTTCTCGGCGGCATCCCCGGCGGCTTCCTCGCGGTTGGCGAGCAAGGCGCGGATGGGTCCGAAATCCTCCGGACCGCGCACGGTAAAACTGGGACAGGGCATAGGGAATATCCTTAAACGAGACATTGCTGAGGGTGAGCGGAAAAGCGCGGCAAGAGTAGCCCCAAGCCTCCCGAATGTCGAGATGTGGGAAAGGGAGGAAGAGGGAGGGAGAAGAGGAAGAAGAATGCCTCCGGCGTCCAGGAGGGGCCGAGGGCCCCTCCTGGACCACCCCGGAAGGGGGATGTGATCGGTGGAGCAAGGTAATGCGCTGCTCCATTAAGGGAGTCCAGAGGGCGACAGCCCTTTGGCCGCCGGAGGCGTTTCCCCTGACGTTCCCTTTTGTCCCTTCGCTCTTCGCGGGTGCAGGGTGCCGTCGCCGAAGACGGCGTCGTAGCGGGCCGTGTCGCCGGGATGGGAATCGTAGCAGTCCGAGGCGGTCACGGGCCGGCCGGCGGCGAGCAGTTCGCTGACCGTCACGAAGCGGTAGCCCTTCCTGGAAAGTTCCGACAGCAGCCGCGGCAGGGCCTCGCCCGTGCCGTGGCCGTTGCCGTTGGCGTGGCCGATGACGATGTCGCCGGGGCGGATGCGCGCAAGCACCGTGTCCACGATGCGCGCGGGCGTGGACGCCGGGTCGGGGTCGCCCGTGGTCAGGCTCCACTGCACGGCTTTTATGCCCATGGCGGCAAGGAGCGACAGGGCCTCGGGGCGGCAGCGGCCGTAGGGGAAGCGGAAGAGCGCGGGCACGGCCGGGATGGCGGCGAGATCCGCCTGCGAGACGCCTTTTTCACGGGCCAGATGCACGAGCTTTTCCCGCAGCAGGGCGTATTCGGCTTGCGCCCAGACGATTTCCCGGCGCATGGCCGCATCGTCCAGGCGGCCGAAGTTGCCGTGGGTCCAGGCGTGGCTGCCGACCTCGAAGAGCGGATCGGCCATGAGCTCCATGGCCCGTTTGGGATGGGAACGCATCCATTTGCCGCCCGCGAAAAAGGTGGCCTTGGCCCCGGCCGCGCGCAAGGCTTCGACCACCGCCCCGTCGTAGCCGGAAACCTGGTCGGCCAGCTCGCACAAGTCGAAGGTCAGGGCGACGAGCTTTTCCCCGTGCGTGTCCACGCGCCGGATGGAGCCGGCCAGGACCGGTGGCAGGGGCGGCAGTTCCGGAGCCGTGACGGTTTCGGGCGGCGAGCGGTCCGGGGCGGTCACGCGGCCGGATTTCTTCTCGGCCGGATCGACGCGCCGGGTCGCGGCGTCGGCGACGGCGTCGAACACGGCGCGCGAACCGCAAAATCCCGCGCTGGGCGCGAGGCTTGCGGCAAGGCACAGGGCGATAAGGGCGTCGTAGCGCATGGCGTCATCCTTTTGCCGGATACGGCGGGGCGACAATGCCATCCGCGCAGGCGTGCTTGCAAGGGTACAGGGACGCATCGAAACGAAAACGCCGGCCAGGCCCCGAGGCAGCGGGACCGGGCCGGCGCTGGCGTATGGCGAACCGAGGTCCTGCCGCGGAGAAGCTAATCCGTGACGAGCATCACGCTCGAGGCCTTGACCATGGCCTTGACCGCTTCGCCTTCCTTGAGGCCCATGTCTTCGACGGAGTGCTTGGTGATGACCGAGGTGATGGCCACGCCCGGCGCGATTTCGATGACCACTTCGCTGCTGACCATGCCGTTGGTGATGGATTTGATCTTGCCGGGGATGAGGTTTCTTGCGCTGACTTTCATGGACGTCTCCTGGTTGGAGGTTGGAGGAATACGCAACCGTACCCGCCAGGATTCGTTCGGGTCAATGCTGTCAGAATTTTTGTTGTGCTGTCACGCGATTGTATGGTCGCATGTGAGTATGCACAGGCGCAACAACGCCATTGCGTTTGGGAGCGCGGCGTTACGCCGCTGCGACAGGGGACGGGCGTCCCGTAAAGCGCCTTCCGCGTTGGCTGGCTGTGTGGAACTGTCACGCAAGAGGCCGCCGGAGGCGACTGTCCTTGCCGCTTCCCGGGCGAGCCGGGGAGCGGCGAAGAGGCGGGGAAACGCGGCGCGGATTACCCGCCGTGCCCGGGCGGGACCAGGGAGGGGTGAGCGCGGCTTTGCGGCGCTAACGGCCGGAAGCGGCTGCCTTCTTGTGGGTCTTGGACTTGGACCGGGAAGAGGATTGGCCGGACTTTTCCGCCGTTGCCTTGGTCTTGCCCTTGGCGTGCCGGGAGGACTTCACCTTGGCGTCGTGGGCGTCGATGCGGGCGGAAGCGCCGCGTTTGGCGCTGATCTTGGAGCGGTGGTCGGAATCGGCCACGCGCAGGGCCTTGGCGTGATGTCGGCCGGATTTGCCGTGCTTGATCTTCGCCGGAACGGGGACGTCGTCGTCGGGGGCCGGACGGTCGGTGGCGGCGAGCATGGTGCTCACCGCGCCGGAGAAGGAGGCGTTCAAAATACGTTCGGTTTCACGGTTGCGCACCTGCTTGGTGCGGCCGCCGAGGATGACGGCGATGACGCGGGTGCCGCCGCGCTTGGCCGTGGCGATGATGTTGTAGCCGCTCGAACCCACGTAACCGGTCTTGATGCCGTCCACGCCCTCGCACACGCCGAGCAGGCGGTTGGTGTTGCCGTGGACCGCGCCGCAATGGTTGATCTCCGTGGTGGAGTGGTAGCGCAGGGCCTGCGGATAGTGGCGCAGGTAGCTGGTGGCCAGTTTCATGAGGTCGCGGGCGGTGGTCAGTTGCCCCGGGGCGGGCAGGCCGTTGGGGGTCTTGAAGGTGGTGCTGGTCATGCCCAGTTCGCGGGCCTTGCGGTTCATGCGGTCGACCCACTGGGGCACGCCGCCGAAATGTTCGGCCACGGCCACGGCGGCGTCGTTGCCCGAAGCCACGGCCATGCCGCGCATGAGTTCGTCGAGGGTCACGACCTCGCCGGCGCGCAGGTTCATGGTGGACCCGCCCGTGGCGTCGGCGCGGCGGCTCACTTTGACCTTGTCGGAAAAACTGGCTTTGCCGGAGGAGACGAGATCGAAGACCAGGTACATGGTCATGACCTTGGTCACCGAAGCCGGGGCGATGCGTTTGTCCTCGTCCTGGGTGTAGAGCACGCGGCCGGAGCCGTATTCGGTCACCATGGCCGCCTTGACGGCCAGTTTCCCGGGATTCTTGGCCGGCAGGGCCGTTTTGGGCCCGAGCAGGCACAGGACGATGGCCAGAAACAATACGCGTCGCATGCGTTCTCCCCGTTTGAAAAAGTGATACGAAACCCGTGGCGAAAAAAGCGTCCCCCAACGCGCGCCTTGGGCAGCACGATCCATGCCATAAGCCGGTACAACTCCCGGCCCAGGCTGGCAATATCCCGGTATTGCACTGGAAATTGAGAAGGTGCTTCCCTGTGCGGGAAGCCGGATCCGGAGGCGCTCCCCCAGCGCTCCCGACCCGTTTCACAGAATGAAACGAGATGTTTGATAAACGTAAACAGGCCCAGGGGCAAGGATGTTCCTGCCAGGATTGCCGCATTTTAAGGAAATGCCGGGACGCGGGGCAGACGGTCCGGGGCGTGAGGCCGCATGGCGCGCGCCCCGGCGGAAGAGGATCAGAAGCCGTAAATGGCTTGCGCCTTGGCGTTGAGGTGGCGGATGAGCGGCCCCGCCGTGGGCGCCTGGCCCGTGGCCGCGGCGACGAGGTCGCGGGGGCGCAGCAACCGGCCTTTTTCGTGGATGTTGGTCCGCAGCCAGGAAAGAAGCGGCGCGAAATCGCCTTGCGCCATGGCCGCGTCGAGTCCGGGCAGGGCGGCGCGCGCCGCCTCGAACAGGCAGGCGGCGTAGACGTTGCCCAGGCTGTAGGTGGGGAAATAGCCGAACGCGCCCGTGGCCCAGTGCACGTCCTGGAGGCAGCCGGCGGCGTCGCTTGGCGGGACGATGCCGAGGATGTCCCGGGATTTTTCGTTCCAGGCCCCGGGCAGGTCGGCCACCGCCAGGTCGCCGCGCACAAGGGCCAGCTCCAGCTCGAAGCGAAGCACGATGTGCGGGTTGTAGGTCGTCTCGTCGGCGTCCACGCGGATCAGCCCCGGCCGGATCGCGCCCACGGCGGCGAAGACGTCCCGGGGCGCGCGTCCGGCCAGCTCCGGAAAATGTTTCGTGGCCAGGGGCAGCACGTGCTCCCAGAAGGGCAGCGAGCGGGCGACCTGGTTTTCCCACAGCCGCGACTGGGATTCGTGCACGGCCAGGGAGACGTATTCGGCCATGGGCGTGCCGTGGCGGGCGTCGCCGGTGTCGTGGCCCAGGCTGTAGAGGCTGTGCCCGGTCTCGTGTACGGCCCCGAACAGGGCCTTGGTGAAGTCCGCCGCGTCGTAGCGCACGGTGATGCGCGCATCCTGCGGCCCGATCAGGGTGGAAAAGGGGTGGGCCGAGACGTCCAAGCGCGAGGCCTCGGGCGGCAGGCCGAGCAGGCGCGTGACTTCGCCGAGAAAGGCCTGCTGCGCCGCAAGGGGGTAGGGGCCTTGCGGCAGGTCGCGGGGCTGCGGGGCGTCCTTGGCCTTTGTGATGAGCTCGCGGCTGGCGTCGCGCAGTTCGGCCAGGATCGGGGCGACGGCAGCAACCGTCTCGCCGGGCTCGAAGCCGTCGAGCAGGGCGTCGTAGGCTTGCGTGGCGTAGCCTATGGCTTCGGCCTTGCGCCTTGAAAGTTCAAGCAGTGCTTGAAGGTGTGGTGCGAACGCTTTGAAATCGTTTTCATTCCGTGCGACTTCCCAGGCCCGCTGCCCGGCGCTTGCGGCCTGGGCCAGGGCTACGGCCAGTTCCTCGGGAATCTTGACGGACAGGTCGTAGTCGCGCCGCCATTCGCGGAGGTTGGCCGCCTCGGGCGTGGTCGCGTCGCGTGTCAGCGGCGAGCCTTCGCAGGCGGCGAGCCATTCGCCGATGCGCGGGTCAGTGGCGCGACGGTGGAGCACGGCGGTCAGCGCGCCGATCTGCG
>DQED01000110.1 GCA_003525525.1 Desulfovibrio sp. | reverse complement strand
CGCCCTGGTCGGCCTGGGCTGGGCGAGCGCGGCCACACTCGTCCTCTCGGCCGCGGCGGCCGTCGCCTGCTGCTGGCTGGCGAGCGCCACCCTCGTGCGGCCCCATCCGCGCACGGCCGTGGCGGCGCTCGCGCTCTTCTTCGCCGGCTTCTGTCTCTTTGGCGGCTGAAACGACGCGGCGCACCCAACAGCCACCTTCCCGCCTGGAAAACTCCATCCGCGTCGGGCATGTTGCGAGGACGCTTGCCTCACGGCAACCGTCCTCCTATGTTCGCGAATCAATGCACGACAAGGATGCCCGCATGCCCATTCCCCAGTTCATCGCCGCTCCTGACCGCGTTCCCGCACTGGAAGGAGAATTCCTGGTCTGCCTGGGCCGACCGGACAACCTGCCTGTCCGCGATCCTGCAACGACTTTTATCGCCGATGCAGTCACGCAAGACGTGATCGTGGCGCTCACGCGCCTCGATCCGCGGCGCATGGCGCAAGGCCTGGCCGTCGTGACGACGGCTGCGGAACAGGCCGCCCGGCCCGAAGCGGTGCTGCGCGCCCAGAAGATGCTGGCGCTTCTTTTCGTGAAGTACGTGTTCATGCCGGCGCAGACCACCCGCGTGCCCGACCCCCTGGAACTGCGCTCCCCGGACACGCCGCCCGAATACCTCCACGAGCTCAACCACCTGCGCAACACGCCCTTTTTTCTGCGCCACGTCATGGCCGACAAGCTCGAAAAGCAGCGCGTGGGCCTGCCCTGCATGCTGCTGCTGCCCGGTCCCTCCCTGGCCCTGCTCGCGCCGCACCTCCGGGAACTGAGCCGTCGCCACCTCATGGTGACCATCTCCAGGACGTTGCCCTTTTTCCGTCAACACGGCGTCGCCCCGGACATCCTGCTCCAGCTCGACACCATGCCCATCCAGGAGCATTTCCACCATCCCGGGGACCGTTTTCCCGAATCCGTGCTTCTGGCCCTTTCCCTGGCGCCGATCCGCTCCTTTGCGACGCATTTCCGCCGGGTGTTTTTTATCGACAGCTTCAATCTTTCCCTGTTGCCGAACAGTTTCCGCCTGCGGGAATCCTGGCTCAGCTCGCTTTTGCCGTGCCTGGGCTGCGCCGAAGCGCTCCATGCCCCCCGGGTGCTGCTGGCCGGGGCGGACCTGCGCCTGCGCGGCGAGGCCCTTTACTACAACCAACCGCCGACGCCCGACGCCCTGGATCTGCCCGACCACGACACGCCGCTGACGAGCAAGCCGAACCATTACCTCGAATTCCCCGACGCCGCCGGGAAACTGGCGCACACCACGCTGCAGTATTTCGCCACGGCGGCCGAAGCGGAGCTTTTCGCCGGAGTCATCGGGGCCTCCCGGGGCACGACGTTCGGCAATCTCTCGCCCGTGAGCATTCTCGACCGGACGCTTTTTGCGCCCACCGCCGTGGAAGAGGCCCTCGACGCCCCGGTCCTCGACAAGTCGCCCTTTCTGGCCAAGGTCGACGCGGCCGACGCCGAGAAGGAGAATATTTCCCTGCTCGCCATGCGCGCCATGTACACGGCCAAACTGGCCGCGGCCCGCCGCGAACACGACCTCGTCGCTTGCACGCGGCTGACGGACGCAAGCAAGCTCGACCAGCACCCGTACGGCCGCTACATCGCGAACCTAAGCTGGTCCCGGCCGTCGGACGCGGACGGCCAAAGGGACGCGGCCGTCAATCTGGCCGCAGAACTCTACGAGGCCTCGCGAGTGGCCAAAAACATCGTGGCCATGCACCTGCATGCATCCAAGAAACACCCGGTGGCGGTGCTGGTCACGGCAGCCGAAGAGGCGCGGGCGCGCAGGGAATTGTCCCTGTGGCGGCCGGATTGGCGGTGGCGGTTCCAGGGCGTCGAGGCCCCGTGCTACGAGGAACCCATGCCGTCGGACGGCGGCATCGCCCTGGCAAGCGTCGGCGACTGGCTGCGCGCCCAGGCGGTGGTGCTGCTCGGCCCGGATTGCGCCAGGGAATTCGGCTACGTGCTGTCACTTTTTTCAGGCGAAAACGTCGTGCCCCTGGACGCGGTGCTGGCCTACCGCACGGTGGCCATGGAAGGAAACGGGGAGTCTCAGACGAGGTTTTCGTAGAAGCGGACCAGGTCAGCGATCAGCCGGGCCTCGGTCCAGACGCTTTCCATGAAGCGCCGCGAGGCCGCGCCGATGGCGGCGCGCCGCCCGGGATCGAGGACGAGCCGGCGCACGGCGTCGGCCAGTTGGTCCCGGTCGCGGGCGATGACCCAGGGCAGGGCGTCGCAGCCGAAATAGTCGCGGATGGTTGCGCTATTCCAGTCGTCGAGCCCGGCGATGACGGCCAGCCCCTGGGAGAGCGCCTCGAGCGAGGCCATGCCGTAATACCCCTGCATGTGGTCGAAGGCGATGTCGCAGGCCTGCTTGCGGGCCAGGCACTGTACGTGGGGCACGTCGTCGATGAGTTCCAGCTCGAGCTGCGGCAGCTCCCCGGCCAGGGCGCGGCACACGGCGAGCAGGTCGTCGGTATTTTTGAGATCCTTGCGCGTGGGCGAATGGGCGAGGCGCACCTTGCCGTCGGGAGTCCGCGGCGCGGGGCTGTAGGCGGGCAGGTGCTCGGGCACGAGGTTGGGCTGCCAGCGCGCGCCGGGGAGTTTCCCCAGCAGGTCGGGCGTGCTCACGAGCAGGTTCCTGCGCCCGAGGTCACGGTATTTCTTCTGGAAAATCTCCGGATTGGCCCGGAAGACGTGGTGGCCGTGGTGGTGGTGCACGATGGCCTTGCCGGCAAGGAACGGCGCGGCCGTCACGTGCCCGAGCGGCATGTGCTCGTCGGCGAGCATGTGGAAATGGAAGATGTCGGCGGCTTCGAGCACCGCTTCCAGCTCCTCGCGGCCGACGGCGTCCAGGTCCGGCACGTGGAGGTCCTTTTCCCAGGCGTGGGTGTAGCGCGTCTGGGTGGTGACCAGCCGGCAGGCGTGCCCCGTGTGGCGGTGCAGGGCATTTTTCAGCAGCGACCCGACTCCGGCCGGATCGTTTTCCGCGATCATCACGATGCGCATGGCGCGCCCTTTTCCCGCAGCACGTCCCGGCCGCCGCAGCCCATCAGGAGCGGTCGCCCGCGGCTTCCTTGCGCCGGCCCTTTTCCCCGGCAGGGGCCACGGTCGCGGCGACGGCTTCGCAGGGCAGCAGCGAATTCCAGTCCACGAGCTCCTCGCAGGCGACGCTGCGGGTGAGCCGCGCGCCGAGCACCTCGTCCCAATGCACCGGGGAGATGCCGTTGCCCGGGCACTTCACCGTGACGTCGGCCTGGGTCAGCACGTGGCCGGCCGGCAGGTCGCGGGCGAAAACGATGCTTTTGCGCAGCTTCCCCGCCGAGGCCAGCTCGGCCGGGCAGACCTGCTTTTCGGTCAGCAGCATGGCCGCTTCGGCCTCGCGGATCATGGCGCTCATGGCGGCGAAGGAGGCCGGTTCCAGGGAGGCCTGGTGGTCGGTGCCGCGCTGGGTGCGGTCCAGGGTGAAATGGCGCTCCACCATGCAGGCGCCGAGCACGGCCGCGGCCACGCTCGGGCCAAGTCCGGCCTCGTGGCCGGAATAGCCCACGGGCAGGCCGTAGCGCCGCGCCAGGGCGTGCATGACCGGCAGGCCCACGAGCTCGTCGGGGCAGGGATAGGAGCTGTTGCAGTGCAGCAGCACGATGCGTTCGTGGTAGCGGCGCATCTCGGCCACGGCCACGTCGATGTCGGGCCAAAGGCTCATGCCCGTGGACATGACCACCGGCACGCCGGCTTCGCCGACCAGGCGCAGCATGGGGATGTTGACCACATCGGCCGAGCAGACCTTGTAAAGCTCCATGCCGAGGTCGAGCATCTCCCGGGCGCTGACCGCGTCCCAGGCCGAGGCGAAAAAGACCAGGCCCAGCGATTCGGACAGGGCCTTGAGTTCGGCCATGGCGTCCAGGGAAAGCTCCAGGGCCAGACGGTGCTCGCCGTAGGTGGACCCGAAGCTGTTGGCGCCGCCGTAAGGGGCGGAAAGGCCGGCCTGGGTGAACAGCGCGGCCATGTCGCGCTTCTGGAACTTGACAGCGTCGGCCCCGGATGCGGCGGCGGCATGCACCATCTCGCGCGCGAGCGCCAGTTCGCCCTGGTGGTTGTTGCCTATTTCCGCAACGAGAAAGCAGGGTTCCCCGTGTCCGATGCGCCTGCCGGAAGCCAGTCGGATGCTTTGCTCAGTGCTCATAGGCTCACCATCTCCATCCCCCGGGCGCGGCACAGGGGCTCTAGTTGTTGACGAATCTCGTCCCTGCGCCCGAAGGACGTGATGAGGACGGCCTGGCAATCCACCATTTCGAGGACATGGGGCGGAGACACGACGTAGCCGTGGAAAAGGGTGCCCTGCTTGTCCGGGTCGTTGTCCACCACGGCCACGACCTTGACCGGCATCGCCCCGAGGGCGGACAGGGCCACTTCGCAGGTTTCCGACGCGCCGAAAAGCGCGATGCGTTCGATTGCGCGGCGCGACAGATCCTTGAGGCGCGCGGCCACCTGTCGCTTGAGGGCGGTGTAGATGCGGATGGCCTCGCTGGAAAAGCCGCAGGCCATCTCGGCGTGCAGATCCTCGCCGGCGGCGGTGGGGATGTAGCGGTAGCTCTTGCCGTTTCGCGCTTCGAAACGGATGAGCCCGCGCTCCTGCAGTTCGCGCAGGTGCTGGTTGACCACCGCGCCGCTTATGCCCAGGCGCTTGGCCAGATCCCGCTGGGAAAGCCCGCTGTCGGAGCGCAGGGCGTCCAGGATGGCAAGCACCCAGGTGTCCCGGCTGGGGGCGAAGTATTGGGTGTCCAGGGGCAAGGCCGGCAAACTGCTCATAACAAGATCATTTTGTTGCACATGCATGTTCCTATCAGGGACATTCCCCGAGCACAACCCACTGTCAAACATCCCATTGCCGCTCACTTTCCCGGCTTGGCCCCCAGGGCTCCGCCGGCGTCGACCGTTCGCCGACAAAACAATTATCGGCGCGTCAACCGGAAAACTTTAGTGCGCCCGCGGCGGCGAGCCGGGCACGGACCGCGGCGTCCCGCGCCTTCTCCAGGCGCTGCCCGAGCAGTCGCGGCAATGCCGCCGCGTCGGGATTCCGACGCGGTACGGCATACTCTTGCAAAGTACGGGCCAGCCAGCATGTAACCTCATGCTCCTCTGTCGCGTCGCGTGCAAACCCGGCGCGCACCGCCGCGACGGCCCGGGCGAACGCCGCCTCTCCGGGACACGCGGCCTCG
>DQED01000256.1 GCA_003525525.1 Desulfovibrio sp. | reverse complement strand
CACGGGCTCCATGGCCAAGCCGCAGGCGGCCTTCAACGTCTTTTTCAAGGAACAGCGCATCCCGGTCGTCGCCATCGACAGCGAGTCGCCCGAGGACTACGCCCCGGCCCTGCGCGTGCTCGGAGCCGCGCTCGGCCGCACGGAGCGCGCCGCAGCGCTCGCCGCCTATGCCGAGGCCACGCTTGCCGGCATCCGCAAGGGCCTGGCCACGATTCCCGAAGCCAAGCGCCTGCGCGTCTACTACGCCGAGGGCGGCGACGGGCTCTACACCGACGGCGCGGACTCCTTCCACACCCTGGCCATAAAGTTCGCCGGCGGCGTCAACGTCTACGCCAAACCGCAGACCAACCGTTACGGCATGGACCGCGTGACCATGGAGGACGTGGCCGGCTTCGCGCCCCAGGTCATCCTGGCCCAGGACGCCAAATGCCGCGACATGCTCCTGTCCTCGCCGGCCTGGAGCGAGATTCCGGCGGTCAAAAGCGGCCGCGTGCTGCTGCTGCCGGACACGCCCTTCGGCTGGTTCGACCGGCCGCCGTCGTTCATGCGCCTGCTGTGCATCAAATGGCTGGCAAACGCCTTCTATCCCGAGGTTTTTCCCTACGACATGGTCAAGGAGACCAAGGCGTTCTACAAACTCTTCCTCCAAGTCGACCTGACCGACGCGACAGCCGAAGCGCTGCTTTCGGGCAAGTCCGTCGCGCCCTGACAACCCCGCGCATGCAAGGAGCCGCCATGAGCGAATCGACGTTCGACCGGGATTTCTACGTCTACGACGCCAACCACCGTTTCGCGCCCATGTATCCGCTGCTGGCCCGCCAGATCGTGGAGGATCTCGGCGTATCCCAGGGCCTGTGCCTGGATGTCGGCACGGGCAGCGCCGCCGTCATCATCGAACTGGCCAAGATCACGCCGATGGCCATGGTCGGCCTCGACGCCAAGCCCGAGGTCCTGGAACTGGCCCGGGAAAACGTCGCGCGCCACGGCCTGCCGGAGCAGCGCTTCCGCTTCCTCGAAGCCGACGTGACCGCCATCCCCCTGGAAAGCGGGTCGGTGGACCTGCTCATCAGCCGCGGTTCGGTGCCGTTCTGGGACGACCACGTGGCCGCCTTCGCCGAGCTTTACCGGGTGCTGGCCCCGGGCGGCGCAGGCATGGTCGGCTGCGGTTTCAGCCGCTACCAGCCCCTCGAGGAAGTGCGCGCCATGCGGCCCAAATGGACCGATGACGGCGAAAAGGACACGCGCAACAACTGGAAGGCCGAGGGCTACCTGCCCCGCGTCCTTTCCGAGGCCGGCATCGCCGACGCCACCGTGACCATGGACGCCTACGGCGTCTGGGTAACGCTGCGCAAAGCCTGATCCGCCCTCCTTCGGGCGGCGCGCCGGTCCGACATCCCGTCGCGTCGGCGCGCCGCCCTTCCCCCCGTACGCCGTGCGCCGCATCGGCCACTCACGCCGATTTCATTTCTAATTAGCTGAAAATAAAGAATTTCATCAATTTTCTCGACTTTTCTTCTTCCGCATTCCTGTACTTCATGTATAGAAGGGGAGCGGAGTATGGGTTGCTCGCCGCAACGATGCTCTTTCCGCGAATCCATAAAGAATATGAAAAAGGAATGCCTATGAATGAACGCAAGCTCTGGCTGATCGATGCCGGCTACATGTATCGGGGACAATCCATCTACAGTCGCGATTACAGCATTGATTATGTCAAACTGAGAAACAAGCTGGAATTTGATACCCCCCTTTGGAGAGCGTATTATCTCAATTCCGTGCCGACTCCGACTCCTGATGCGCAAGTCGCCTTCTACAACTGGATGCGCAGCGCCCCGCCGCTTGGCCCGAAAATCATCACCAAGCTCTACGAACTGCGCTCGAGCGAAATCAGCGAACTCTACTGCGAGCAGTGCCGCCGCAAGGTGCCGGTGTCCTGCCCCAACGACCACAAGCACCGTCTGAGCCGCGAACAGCAGAAAGGCGTGGACGTGGGCCTGGCCACGTTGGCCCTGACCCACATCGAGAACTACGACACGCTCATCCTCTCCTCCGGCGACAGCGACCTGCTCGACGCCGTGGAGTACCTCACGGAAAAAAACAAACGCTTCGAACTGCTCGTGTTCAAAAACGGCGTGTCCACCGACCTGCAATGCCGGGCGGACCGCATCTACTGGATCGACGACTTCGCCCAGGACGTGGCCCGCTAACCGTCCGCAGCCCGATCAACAAAGCCCCCCGCGACGCCGTCGCGGGGGGCTTTTGATATGCGGAGCAGAGAGGCGGGGGCAAAGGGGGGAGACGCCTCCGGCGGCCAAAGGGCTGCCGCCCTCTGGACTCCCTTTCCGGTCCGTCGCCTCGCGCGTGCGCAGCAGTGACGCGTTTGGGGAGAAAATCCCCTCCCTTATCGGGGTGGTCCAGGAGGGGCCCCCGGCCCCTCCTGGCCGCCGGAGGCATCTCCCCTCCTCCCCCCTTTCCGTTACCGCCCGGCCATTTCGCGCAGGCGGCGGATGCGTTCCTCGGTGGGCGGATGGGTGGAAAAGAGCGACGCCATGGACATGCCGGCGAAGGGATTGACGATGAACATGTTTTCCGTGGCCGGATTGGCGTGCATGGGGATGCGCTGGGCGTAGGTTTCGAGCTTGCCAAGCGCCCCTGCCAGGGCCAGCGGCGTGCCGGAGATGCGCGCGCCCGTGGCGTCGGCCAGGTATTCCCGCGAGCGCGAGATGGCCATCTGGATCAGCGACGCCGCGATGGGCGCGAGGATGGCCATGAGCAGCCCGCCAAGCACGCCGGAGCCGCCGCCTTCCTCGTCATTGCTGCGGCCCATGCCGAAAATCGCTCCCCATTGCAGCATGTTGGCCATCATGACCACGGCCCCGCCGAGCACGGCGGCGATGGACTGGACGAGGATGTCGCGGTTTTTGATGTGGCCGAGCTCATGGGCGAGCACGCCGCGCAGCTCTTCCGGGGAAAGCAGGCGCATGATGCCGTCGGTCACGCAGACCACGCCGTGTTCGGGATTGCGGCCCGTGGCGAAGGCGTTGGGGGCCTCCTGGGGCACGATCATGACCCGGGGCTTGGGGATGCCGGCATTGTGCGCCAGTTCCTCGACCATGGCGTGCAGGCCCGGGGCGTCGGCCGGGGAGAGCTCCCGCGCGCCGTACATGGACAGCACGATCTTGTCCGAAAACCAGTAGCTGCCGAGGTTCATGACCAGGGCCATGAAAAAGGCGATGACGAGGCCTTGCCGGCCGCCCATGGCCTGGCCGACGACGAGGATGAGCGCGGTCAACAGTCCGAGGAGCAGGGCTGTCTTGATCTGGCTGCTCATGATGCGTGTGGTCCTCCGTGTCTCTAGGGAATACAAAAAACCTCGCCCGGTCCTCGGTCGGGCCAGGCGAGGTCGTATCAATCATGTTGCGCGTTGCGTTACCTTGTTGCCGTTACCCTTCCATGACGGCCTTGGGACGTTTCCGGTCGTTGCAACCGGGTCCTGGCCCTGTCGCCGGCGAAGGAGTGGTTGCCTTCGTCGAGCGGGTTCCGGAGAGAACCTCCGGTTCCGCGTTGCGCGGCGAGACATCTCGCCGGGAAGGAACTTGCTTTTCTCTTCGTTGTGCCGTTTCCGGCGCGTTGCATTTTCCGAAGTTTCCGGAATCCTGATCCTCGTCCTTATCCGAAGCGGCCTTGCGCCGTTGTGGCGTCTTCGCGGCCGCTTCTCCCGCGATCGGGGAAGTCCTTTCGCCGTTGCGGCCCTCAGGCCGCCTGTATCAGGGCGACTCTTCTCGCCGGATATGGAAGTTCACTGCCCGTTGGCGGCGTCCTCCGGCTTTTTTTGACCTTATCGCGTTGTCGAATCCAGGTTCCCTGTTCCGTGGGTTTGCGCTTTTCATCCCGGTCGCTTGCGTCCGGTGGCGCCTCTTCCCGGCGGGGGTGGAAGGGCCCCCGCGCTTACGGCCGCTTTTCGGCCGTCATTTCAGGGCGACTCGCTTCGCCGGATATGATGGTTCGTAGCCCATCGGCCTGACCTCCGGCTCGGGTTGCCTTTCGCGTTGAAAGAAACAGTGCCTCTCACCCAAGATGTTCGACGTTTCGCGCCGGCCCTCGGGCCTGCGCATTTCTGATCCGTCCCTCTGGCGATCGGGGAAGTCCTCTCGCCTTGTTGGCTTACGACTTTTGTCGTTTTCCGCCAATTTTCAGGGGCGACTCGCTTCGCCGGGTATGGGAGATGGCCTCCGTCGCGGCGTTCCCTCCTGCTCGGGTTTCACCTCTTACGAGGTTGCCGTTGATTCTAGAAATAATCGTTCCGCCACATTTGTAAAGCGGAATCTTCCAAAAAAGGTCACTTTCGCCTTCCCCTCGCAATCACGGCGTTTTGCCCGCGCTCCCCGCGCCCCCCATGCCATTGACAAGCGCAGCCGCCCTGGGCCACCTTGCGCCCGCATGCCGCCGGCCGCGTGTGCGGCGGGAGGCGACCCGCCGCGACCGGCAAAGGCCCGACCGACCATGACACAGGACCCAAACGCCCGCGCCTCGGCCGCCCTGCCCCTGTGCTGCCTCGTCTGCGCACTGTGGGCCGTGCACGCCCTGCTGCTTGGCAACCTCGCCTTCACCGGCGACGAGGTCCGCTACGTCGCCTACGGCCTGGGGCTCTTGAGCGGCCAGGGCTTCCACCCCTCGGACGCGCTGTGGCGCGAGATGCTCGCCGCAACCGACGTGCTCTCGCCCCTGGCCGAAAGCCCGGCCGGCCATGCCGGACGGCTCATCCATTCCGTGATCTACCCCGTGCTCGGCTCCCCGGCGCTTTTTTTCGCGGGGCTTGACGGCGCGCGCTGGCTGTCCTTCGCCGTGGGCACGGCAGGACTATGCGTGCTGCACGCGGCCCTGGCGCGCCGCTTTTCCCGCCACGTCTCCCTCGCCGCCGTGGCCGCCGTGGCCTTCGCCTGTCCGGTGCTGCTCTACCTGCGCCTTTTCTTCGCCGAGATCCTGCTCTTTAGCGTCAACGCCCTGGTGCTGCTCTTTTTCGTCTCGGGCAGGCATCGCGAGCCGGCAAACGCCGTGCCCGCCGTCTTCGGCCTGTGCCTGCTGCCCTTTGTCCACGTGAAGCTCTCGCTCGAGGCGGCGACCGCCTGCGCCATCGTCTTTTTCACCCTGCGCCCGCGCCTGTCCCTGGCGCGCCAGTGCGCCATGGGCCTTGTCGCCGCGGCCATGTTCGGGCTCTTTCTCCTTTACAATTACACGCTCTTCGGCGCGGCCATCGGCGGCGGCAACCCGGCCTTCCCGGTGACGCTCGCGGCCGTGCCCGACCGCATCGTGGTCAACCTGCTCGACATGCGCCACGGCCTCTTGCCCAACGCCCCGCACATGCTGCTCGCCCTGGTCGGGCTTTTTTACGTCTGGCGCGACGGCGACGCGGCCGGCCGCATCGTCCTGGCGCTTCTCGCCGCCTACTTCTGCACCATGCTCTGGGCCAACGGCAGCGAGGCCCATGCCGCGCGCAACTGGATGGCGGCCATGCCCTTCGTGGCCTATGGGCTGGCCCGCTGGCTGGCCGCGCCCGGGACCCGCGAGAAGTTCCTGGCCCTGCCCTTTTTCCTGCTCTCCTTCTGCCTGCTGTGCGTGCTCGTGCGCTGGCCGGACGCCTTTCTCGACAGCCGCAACGCCCCGGTGCCCTACGAAAAGCTCTTCACGCTCCTGCCGCACCTGCACCTGGGCTACCTGCTCCCCTACGACTTCCTGGACCACGAGGGCGCGGCTCTCAATGCCTCCCTGGGGCGCGGGCTCGGCGTCGCGGCCGTGCTCGGCTGTTTCGCCGCAGGCCAGGTCCTGGCCGCGCGCCTGCGCCGGGCCTGGCCGGGCGCGGCCCTTCAGGTCCTGGCCCTGGCGACGATCCTCTTTTTCTCCCTGGTGGAAAAAGTGCCGCACGTGGCCGTGTCGCTTACCCGCGAAGGGGACGACGCCTTTTTCCTCAACTGCGCCCTGCCCGCCCCCACCGAGCTTGCCTTCCTGCGCATCGACAACCCCGACGCCACGATGAAGCCCTACGGCTTTTTCACCATGGGCCTCGTCGAAGCCCGGGGCATGGCCGCGAAGCGCGTTCGCGCCTCGACGGTCACGCCCCTGCCGCCCTTTACGCCCATCGCGGCCCTTCTCGTCGCCGAACGCGCGCCGCACCCGGAAAAACGCTGGCTCGACAGCGCCGCGGGAGCGGCGCTATACCGGCGTGTCCTCTCCCTGCCGGGCCTGTGACGCCGGCCCGGAAGCGGGAGCGGCGGCGCATCGTACAAAGGAGGTGCAGCATGAACGCACGCCCCAAGGTCGTGGTGACGCGGCGCATTCCCGAAGCCGGACTGGCCCTGTTGCGCGAGAATTGCGACGTCTGGGTCAATCCCGACGACCGGCCGCTGACGCGCGAGGAACTCCTGTCCCGGGCCGCCGACGCCGACGGCGTCATCGGCCTGCTCACCGACCGCATCGACGCGGGCTTTTTCGACGCCGCGCCGAGGCTTCGCGGCTACGCCAACTACGCCGTGGGCTTCGACAACATCGACGTGCCCGAGGCCACGCGGCGGGGACTCCCCGTTTCCAACACCCCGGACGTGCTCACCACCGCCACGGCGGAACTGGCCTGGGCGCTGGTCTTCGCCGTGGCCCGCCACCTGGTCGCCGCCGACGCGGTCATGCGCTCCGGGAACTGGCCCGGCTGGGGGCCGCTGCAATTCATTGGCCAGGAAATAAGCGGCAAGACGCTCGGCATCTTCGGCCCGGGCCGCATCGGCACGGCCATGGCCCGCATGTCGCGGGGGTTTTCCATGCCCGTGGTCTACACCGGCGGCCGGCGGCCCAACACCACCCTGGAGACGGAACTGGGCGCGAAAAAGCTGCCTTTCGAGGAATTCCTGGAAACCGCCGACATCGTGAGCATCCATGCGCCGCTGACGCCCGAGACCCGCCACGCCTTCGACGCCGTAGCCCTTTCGCGCATGAAGCCGACCGCCATTGTGGTCAACACCGGCCGCGGCCCCATCATCGACGAGGCGGCGCTCGTCGCGGCCCTGGCCGCCGGCCGCATCGCGGGCGCGGGCCTCGACGTCTACGAGTCCGAGCCGCGCATGGCCGAGGGCCTGGCCGCGCTTCCGAACGTGGTCGTCGCCCCGCACATCGGCTCGGCGACGCAGACGGCCCGCGACGGCATGGCCACCCTGGCCGCGCGCAACCTGCTCGCCATGCTGGCCGGGGACTCGCCCCCCACCTGCCTCAATCCGCAGGTGCTCGCCACAGCGCCGGGCCGGTCTTGACAATTTTCGGCAAAAAGGCGCATTGCCTCGTGCCGTGCCCTTTCCCCGCCCGCAGCTACGACGCAAGGAGCGAACATGCGCATACGCAACATGATGCACGACTCCCTGGCCACCGTCGGACCCGATGTCACGTTCGCCGAGCTGCTGCTCGCCTACCGCGACACCGACTCCCGCCTCGTGTACGTCGTAAGCCCCGAAGGCAAGCTCCTCGGCGTGGTCAGCAGCTACGACATCCTGCGGGCCATGTTCCCGTTCTATCTCGATTCCAACCTGGTCAAGGCCCTGCCCGACGACGCCTCCGTCATCCGGCAGGCCTTTTCCGGCTGCAAGGGCCAACCCGTGTCCGAGATCATGACCACGGACTTCGTGGCCGTCGGCCCGGACGACCTGTTTTTGGAGGCCGAGGCGCTCATCGCCGAGCGCGGAGTCAACGTGCTGCCCGTGCTCGACGACCAGGGCAAGCTCGTGGGCGAGGTGAGCCGCAGGGCGATCCTCAAATACCTGGCCGCGCACTGCGGCCTGGACGCCGGGGAGTAAGAGGCCATGTTCTGGACCGCTACGGCCATTTTCGTCTGCGCCTACGCCGTCATCGTCTCGGAGAAGATCAACAAGACCAAGGTGGCGCTTTTCGGCGCGGCCCTGACGCTCGCGCTCAAGGTGCTCACGCAGCACGACGCCCTGCACGACGTGGACCTCGGCGTGGACTGGAACGTCATCTTCCTGCTCATCTCCATGATGATCATCGTCAACATCATGACCAAGACGGGCGTGTTCCAATACGTGGCCGTCAAGGCGGCCAAGCTCGGCCGCGGCGAGCCCTTCGCCATCATGGCCATCTTCGCCGTGGTCACGGCCGTGTCCTCGGCCTTTCTCGACAACGTCACCACGGTGCTGCTTCTCGCCCCCGTCACCCTGCTCGTGGCCAAGGAGCTGGAAATCGACCCCGTGCCCTACCTCATCACCGAGGCCCTGGCCTCCAACATCGGCGGCACGGCCACGCTCATCGGCGATCCGCCCAACATCATGATCGCCTCCAAGGCCGGCCTCGATTTCGTGGATTTCCTGATCCACCTCGCCCCGGCCATCGTGGTCATCATGATCGCCTGGATGCTGTGCTGGAAAATCGTCTTCGGCAAGCGGCTGCACGTGGGCGAAAAGCAGAAGGCCCGCATCCTGGCCATGAACGAGAACGCCCTCATCAAGGACGCGAAGCTTTTGACCAAAAGCCTCGTCGTCCTCGTCCTGACCATCCTCGGCTTCATGCTCCACGGCTTCCTCGGCTACGAGCCGGCCACCGTGGCCCTGCTCGGCGCTTCGACCCTGCTGCTCATTTCCGGCGAGGACCCGCAAAAGGTGTTCGAGGAAGTGGAATGGCCCACCATCTTTTTCTTCATGGGCCTTTTCATCATCATCGGCGGCACGGTCAAAGCCGGGCTCATCGAGTACTTTTCCCAGAAGGTCATCGCGCTGACCCACCCGACCCAGGACTCCATGCTCGTGCTGTCCATGGTCATGGTCTGGTTCTCTGGCATCGCCTCGGCCATCGTGGACAACATCCCCTTCGTCGCCACCATGAATCCGCTGCTGGCCGAACTGGCCGACAAGGTGCTCGGCCCGGCGACGGGACTTACGGGCAGCGCGCTCTACACCCACCCGACCATGCTGCCGGTGTGGTGGTCTTTGGCGCTCGGCGCGTGCCTCGGCGGCAACGGCACGGCCATCGGCGCGTCGGCCAACGTCATCGTGGTCGGCCTTGCGGGCAAGGCCGGCCAGCACATCTCCTTCGGCCGTTTCCTCAAGTACGGCGCGCCCGTGACGTTCGGCACCATCGTCATCTCCATGCTCTACATCTACTTGCGCTACTACGTGCTCGGCGTGTAACGGGGCGGCATGCCCAAGGACGCGACAAGGACCACCGCGTATTTCACGGCGCTTTGCCTCGCGGTCGCGGCCGTCCTCGTCCTGTGGGGCTACCTCGAAGCCGGCCCGGCCACGAGCGACGACCTGTACTACGAGCAGAACGTCGTCGCCGGCCGCCTGGGCGCGCTGACCAGCGAACTGGCCACGGGGTCGGGCCGCTTCCACCACTACCTCCACGTCGCCCTGACCTCGCTGCCGTACTTCCTGGACAGCCCCGCCGCGCGCCACGCCCTGTCGCTGCCGGTTTTTCTCGCGGCCATGGCCGGCTTTTGCCTCTTCGCCGGAAGCGTCGCCGGCGCGCCCTGGCTCGGGGCCCTGGCCACGCTGTTCGCCCTGGCGTTTTATCAGGACAACTGGCACCACAACATCATCACGGCCTATCCGCTGGTCTTCGATTCGGGGCTGCTCTTCCTGACCCTGGCCGCCTGGTGCCTGTGGCGCTACGGCCGGGGCGGCGCTCAAGGCCTGCTCGCCGCCGCCGTGCTCCTTTCCTTTCTCGCCTGCTGCCATTTCGAGGCCTTCCTCGCCTATGCGCCGCTTTTTTGCGCCCTCCTCTGGCGTGCCGCGCGCGGCACGCCGCGTGCGCGCTGGGGAACCATGGCCGTCTCCTGCCTGGGATTTGCCGCCTTCGTGGCCGCAAGCCTCGCCTACCGCGCCCTGCACCCCAGCCAGTACGCGGGCAACGCCCTGGCCGTCTCCGACCCGGGCGTCCTTGTCCGCACCGTCTGGGCCTACAGCCGCAGCGCCCTGCCGCTCGGCGCGTTTCCCTTGAGCTGCGACTGGATCAACCGCTTTCCCACCGTGACAAGCGCCCTGGTCCTGTCCCTGCCGCAGTTCCTGGCGCAGCTCGCGACCCACGCGGCGCGGCTGGCCCCGTCCTGGCTCGCCCTGGCTCTCGTGAGCGGCGGCCTGACCTACCATCTCCTCGCCCGCGAAACAGGCCCGGTCCTGCGCCTGCGGCTTGTGCCCGCGTGCCTGTGCGCCTACGCGTTCGTGTGCCCGAACCTCCTCATCGCCCTGTCGCCCAAGTACCAGGCTCCGGCGGCCGGCGGCCTGGCATGGTATGTGACCT
>DQED01000017.1:3349-3779 GCA_003525525.1 Desulfovibrio sp. | reverse complement strand
AGCGCCTCCAAGGGGCGCACGAAGGGCGCGGCCATGTCGCCGGCGGGCACGTCCAGGGCCATCTGGACGTAAAAGTCCACCTTCTTGGCGTATTCGGCCAGGTCCAGGTGCCTGCTCGGCGAGAGCCTCCCCAGGCGCGCGACCATTTCCGACACCGACAGGCGCAGCCGCCTGGTCAGGTGGGCGACCCTTGCCCAGTCCGCCACGGCAGCGCCGTAATGGACGTCCTCCACGGCGGCGATGAGCTCCAGGCACAGGTCGTCGAAGCGCAACAGCTCCCGGAAGGCGTTGTACTTTTCNNAAGACCTGATAGGTCCAACGGCGAAAGAGTTCCTTGGAAAACACGCGCGCTCCCCGCTCAACCGCCCTGTGACGCGGCGAGCGCCTCCTCCACCTTGCGTTCGAGCTCTTCCTTGTCGATGGGCTTGAC
>DQED01000017.1:214-3244 GCA_003525525.1 Desulfovibrio sp. | reverse complement strand
TTGAGCTTCATGTCGAGGATGGCGAGGTCGGGCTTTTTTTTCGCCACATGGGCGAGCGCCTCTTCCTCTTCGGTGAAGACGCCGACGCTGTGACCCTTGCGTTCGAGGATGCGCTTGATGACCACGCCGGCGTCGATGACGTCGTCNNCCAGCACGATGATGTCGGCCATGGTTATTGCTCCGTGGGCTCGGCGCCCAGGCAGATGCCGAGGGTTTCTTCGTGATCGAGGGGCAGGTCCACGACGAAGACGGTACCGGGCCCAGGCGCTTCGCCCAGGTTCATGTCGTCGAAAAATCCCGGGGGCACGGGGCTTTGCACCGTGATCGAGCCGCCGTGGTCCTTGATGATGCCGAAGGAGACGGAAAGCCCGAGGCCGGTGCCCTGGCCCACGGGCTTGGTGGTGAAGAAGGGGTCGAAGATGCGGGACTGGTTTTCCGGGGCGATGCCGGGGCCGGTGTCGGCGAACCAGGCCGTGACCTTCTGCTGGGCGGCGAAGAGGCGAGAGCGCACGAGCAGCGTCCCGCCGCGCGCGCCCATGGCGTCGCGGGCGTTGGAGAGCAGGTTGATCCAGACCTGTTTGAGCTTTTCCGGGTCGCCGTAGATGATCGGCATGCGCTCGTCGAGGTCCGTGGCGATTGCGGTCCGCTCCAGGGAAAAGGCATGGCGCACCAGGGTGACGGCCTCCATCAGCGAGTTGTTGAAACACATTTCGATCTTGGCGCTCTCGGCCTGGCGGGAAAATCCGAGCAGGTCGGCCACGATTTTCCGGCAGACCTTGGCCTGTTTCTCGATGGTTTGCAAATCGCAGCGTATCTGGCTGTCCGTGGGCACGTCGTCCTGCAGGAGCTGGGCGTAGCCGAGGATGACGCCTAAGGGCGTATTGATCTCATGGGCCACGCCGCCGGCGAGTTTTCCGAGCGATTCCATCTTCTGGGACTGGATGAGCTGTTCCTGGAACTGCTTGAGCTGGGTCACGTCGCGGGCCGTGCGCAGGATGCCGATGGCCCGGCCCTTGGAGTCGGCGATGGGCACGCGCACCACGTGCAGCCAGGTGGTGGCCCCGCCGCGGCGCAGGGAGACCTCGCGGTCGCTCGGGCGGGACGCGCCGAGGACCAGGGCGTTCTCGTCGTGCATGGCCGCGCCTTCGTCCTCGGGAAAGACGTCGCGGTCGCTTGCGCCGACGATCACGTGGGGGTCGCGGCCGACGAAGGCGGCGAAGGCCTTGTTGACGGCGAGATAGGCGAGGTTTTCGTCGAGCAGGCAGACGAGGTCCGGGTTGGCGTCGAGGATGGTGCGCAGCTGGCGTTCCTGGCGCGAGAGCACGCGTTCGGCCCGGCGCAGCTCGTCGAGGTGTGTCTTGAGCGACACGGCCATGACGTCGAAGGTTTCGGCGAGATCCTGGATCTCGTCGCCTTTCTGTTCGCTGTAGACCGGGCAGCCCTGGCAGGACTCCGGCCCGCCGTCGCGCTGGTTGGGCGAGGCCGTGAGCCAGCAGCGGCGGTCGCGGTCGCCGTGGGCCGGACAGGCCGTTTTGTCGCAGGAAAGGATGGCGGAGCAGGCGAAAAGCGCGCGCGGCCCGGCCCGCTGGTCGAGGTTGCCCTTGACCACCTCCTCGGCGTGGGCGCGCAGCCTGTTGATGCGCTCGGTGACGCGCCGGGCGAAGAGCGTCGAAGGGGCCAGGGCGGCGATCATGGCCGCGGCGGAATAGAAGACGATCATCAGCGCCAGGCTGTCGGCCGCAGCCTCGGCCTTGGTGCGCGAAAGCCCGATGCGCGCCGTGCCGAAGGGCGTGCCCACGATGACCACGGGCGCGGCGAAGTCGTCGATGAACTCCCGCCCGGTATCGAGGAGCTGGATGCGCGGCCTGCCGGCCCTGGGCGCGTTGGCCGTGCGCAGTTCCACCGGGAAGCCGCCCTTGAAGGTGTGGACCAGCACGTTGCCGTCGCGGTCGAGGATGAAGGCGTAGACGATGTCGTCCACCTTCTTGAGCTCGTCCACCATGTTTTTAAGCCGCAGCAGGTCCATGGAGAGCATGGCGTCCGAGACGCGCATGGCCAGGTTTTCCGAGAGCACGAGGCCGCGCTTGCGCGTCTCGGCCTGCAGCGATTCCGCCGCGGCCCGCCACGTGAGGTAGGCCAGGGGGATGCTGATGAGCCCGACGATGAGCACGATGCCGCAGTTGATCTTGGTGCGGAAGCTCAGGCGGGAAAGGCGCGGCAGCCGGATCATTCCGCGTCCTCCGCCGCGACGAGGTCGAGCTTTTCGGCCAGTTCGCGTACCGGCGCGTAATCGGCGTCCGTGGCCGGGATGATGCCGCGCATGCCCGCGGTCTGGAGGAGGACGGCGTCGTCCGGGCGCGCCATGGACAGGGCGAACATGGCGCGCGCGATCCGCTCGACCACGTCCGGGGCGAGCCCGGCCCGGGCGGCGTAGACCCAGCCGGGATAGGCCTTGCTTTCGGCCAGGACGCGGATCTGGCCGATGTCGATCTTGCCGCGCAGGATGTCGAGGGCGCCGTCGCGGATGGAGCCCACGTCGCAGGTGCCGGCGAACACGGCGAGCACCACCTTCTCCTGCTTGCCGCCCGGGCCCGGGGCGAAGCTCACTTCGGCGAAGTCGCGGCGGTGGATGCCGTGATCGAGGAATTCGCCGAGCGCGTAGAGGTAGCCGCCGGCCGAGGACGGGTCCACGGCCATCCAGCGCTTGCCGCGGCAGTCGTCGATGGTTTTGAGTTCCGGGTTGTCGCGGCGGCAGATGATCTGGCTGCGGAAATCCGGCTTGCCCGAGGGCTCGATGATGCGGGCGAAGGCGCGCGCGCCGGAGCGGGCCATGCGGATGTAGGCGAAGGGGTTGGAATAGGAGATGTCGATTTCGCCGCGCTCGACCATGCGCACGTGCTCCTCGAAGGTGTCGGGGAAGATCTGGCGCAGGGAGAGTCCGGTGGCCCGGCCCAGGTACTCGAGCAGCAGGCGGTGGCGCTCGTAGGAGACGGTGTGGGCGTACTGGGGGAGGTAGGCGTAGGTGACGGC
>DQED01000017.1:0-183 GCA_003525525.1 Desulfovibrio sp. | reverse complement strand
TCCACGCGCACGGCGTCCTCGTCGTCGCCGCAGCCGGCCAGCAGGGCTGGGAGGGCCAAAAAGGCCCGCAGGACGTCGCGTCGCCGCATGCGTATTCCTCCCGATGGTCGGGGGAGAATACGCGGTTTCGCGGCGGCTGGAAAGGGCGCAGGCGCGGCTGGCTTCTCGCGCGCGGGGCCGGGC
>DQED01000333.1 GCA_003525525.1 Desulfovibrio sp. | reverse complement strand
CCGGCGCGGCATCCGCCGCCGCTTCGGCGTTCCTTCGGCCCCCAGGGCGCTGCCCCTTCCTCCGGCCCGTTGGCCTTCCCGGCGCTATGCGCCTTCACCGCTCCTGCGCGTGACGTAGAACGCGAAATCCTCCTTGAGCTGGCGGATGAGCACCTCGCGCCACTTGGCCACGTATTCCACCGGCCGGCCTTCGAGCATGGCCCGGTGGTATTCCACGAGCGCCTGGTAGGTATCGAGCAGTTCCTCGTGAAAGGTGGGCTTGTCCGGTTCGATGTCGCGCACGGACGCCACCCGGTAGCCCATCTCCTCGGCCAGATACCGTAACGGCAGCGTGGAATCGCAGGCCTGCATGAGCGGCAGCAGCATTTCCACGCCGAGCTTGGCCCCCCGATCTTCCGGATCGAGTTCGCGCATGAGGGTCGAGTAGGGTTTGCCCACCTCGGAAGCGATGCTTTTCACCGGCCGTGGGCAATTCTGGACCATCTCGAGGATGAGGTTCTGGATTCCCTTTGGCATTAGAAAACATCCGTTAGATTATAACTATCTTGCATCTAACCCTGTTTTCGGTGATACCATGAACAAGCGGCAAACTGTCAAGGCTCGGGCGCGGATTTTATTTTCCGCGTTCCAATGCCCCGCTCCTCGGCTTGCGTTGGCGTAAGGAGAAGTACGCCTCCCTGCAAGGGAGGATGTCAGGAGCATGGAGCAACATGCGGCAACAGAAGGAGGTTTTGCAACAACCCGTGTTACGAAGTGCCTGACGGATACGGTTGTCACAGAAAGACTGCACGAGCTACGCGCCAAGGAGCATATTGATGGTCGACACAATGAAGAAAGTCGGTTTGCCACTGGGTCCCGTCTTGTTCCTGCTCATTTGCATGCTGCCCTTGCCCGAGGGCATGACGCGGCCGGCCCTGTACTGCGCGGCAACGACCGTGCTCATGGCCGTCTGGTGGATCAGCGAAGCCATCCCCATCCCGGCCACGTCCATGGTTCCCATCGTGCTTTTCCCCCTGCTTCAGATCATGCCGACGTCCAAGGCGACGCTTCCCTACGCCAACCACCTGATCTACCTGTTCATGGGCGGCTTCTTCATCGCCGTGTGCATGGAACGCTGGAACCTGCACTACCGCATCGCCATGCACACCATCCGCATCGTCGGCACGAGCCCCTCGCGCATCGTGCTGGGGTTCATGGTGGCCGCGGGTTTTCTGTCCATGTGGGTGTCCAACACGGCGACCACGGTCATGATGATGCCCATTGGCCTTGCCATCATCAAAGCCTGCGCCGACATCACCGGCGACCATGACCTCCAGCACAACCCCTTCGCCGTCAGCCTCATGCTGGCCCTGGCCTACGCCGCGTCCATCGGCGGCCTGGCGACGATCATCGGTACCCCGCCCAACACCATCATGGTCGCCCAGCTCGACAAGCTCTACCACCAGACCATCAGCTTCCTGGACTGGATGAAGGTGGGCGTGCCCCTGGCCGCCACGTTCCTCATCATCACCTGGCTGCTGCTGACCAAGGTGCTCTACCGGGTCAAGGGCGACATCCTGCAGGGGCGCGGCGAAGCGCTGATCCAGGCCGAACTGGACAAGCTCGGCCCCATGAAGAAGGAAGAAAAGCTCATCGTGTGCGTGTTCGCCGTGGTGGCCACGCTGTGGATCGTCATGGGCCTGGTCAAGTGGCCCATTTTCAAGGGCGTCTCCGACGCTTCCGTGGCCATTTTCGGCGCGCTCATGCTTTTCGTGATCCCCTCGGACCTCAAGCGCGGCGTGTTCCTGCTCGACTGGAAGACGGCGGTCAAGATTCCCTGGGACGTGATCCTGCTCTTCGGCGGCGGCCTGTGCCTGGCCGACGGCTTTCAGGATACCGGACTGACCAAGTACATCGCCGGGCTGCTCGTCGACCTCGAAGGCATGCAGCTCGTCTGGATCATCGCCTGCATCGTGGCGCTCAACATCTTCCTGACCGAAGTGACCTCCAACACCGCCGTGGCCACGCTCATGATCCCGGTCATGGGCGCCATCGCCGTGGGCATGAAGATCAACCCCTTGGGCCCCATCGTCGCGGCCTGCATCGCCTGCTCCTATGCCTTCATGCTGCCCGTGGCCACGCCGCCAAACGCCGTGGTCTTCGGCTCGGGCGCGGTGACCATACGCCAGATGGCCAAGACGGGCTTCTGGCTCAACATTCTCGGCATCATCCAGATCACGCTGGTCGTCTACTTCCTCATGCCCTGGGTCTGGGGCGTGGACCTGACCACCCTGCCCAGCTGGGCCGTGCCGAAATAACCCCCATGCCCTCAAGACGCGACGCCCCCGGCCGGAGAGTCCCGGCCGGGGGCGTCGCCTTTACGGGGGAAAGGGCCGGCCCCATCTTCTCCGGGGCTCCCGCAACGCCATGCGGGTGTCCCTCTTTTTGTCCGGGACGTACCTGGCCTTGACAGCTCCGGCCGGATATGAAACAAGCGTTTCAAACAAATGTTTGCAACACTTGTTCGAAAGGAACCGCCATGAGCCAGGACCACGCGCCCGGAACGCGCCAGGCCATCCTTGCCGCCGCCATCGGGCTTTTCGCCGAAAAGGGGTACCGCGCCGCCACGGTGCGCGAACTGTGCGCCCGCGCCGGCGTCAACGGAAGCGCCGTCAACTACCATTTCGGCGGCAAGGAGAAGCTCTACGGCGAGATCCTGCGCCTGCTGCTCGAGGGGCTTCTTGCCGGGGTGCGCCTCCCCGCGCCCGGGGACGGCGCGTCCGAACCGCGCGAGGAGGCGCTTCGCGCCTTTGTCGCGGACTATTGCCGCATGCTCTACGGCGGCGGGCGGGTGGCCGCGGACCTGTGCCGCGTCTTCGCCCGGGAGATGGTCAGCCCGTCGCCTTTCCTCGACGCGCTCACCGCGCAGTGCCTGCGGCCGGCGACGCTCGCCCTGACGGATTTCCTGCGCCCCTTTCTCGGACCGGACCCGTCCGCGGCGCTCGTGCGCGACGCGGCGGCCTTCGCCATCGGGACCATGAGCTATTTCGCCTACAACAACGAGGCGTTCCGTCGCATCTTCCCGGAGCATCCGGGCATGGAGGCGGCCTGGGAGGAGACGGCCGCGCGCGCGTTCGCCTTCATCGCCGGCGGACTCTCGCGCCTTGCCGCGACGGTTGACGCCGGGGAGGGCCGGTCATGACCACGCGCGCGCCGTTTTTCGACCAAACCAGAGCCCTGCTCGTCTGCGGCGTCGCGTTGCTCCACGCCGCATGCGGCTACTCGCGCTACGTGCCCTGGTGGCACGTGCAGGGACCGCCGAGCGCCCTGGCCGATGTCCTCGTGGCCGTGCTGGACGTCTTTCTCATGCCGCTTCTCTTTTTCATCGCCGGAGCGTTCGCCCCGGCCTCGGCCGCGCGGACCACGGCGGCCGGGTTCGTGGCCAAAAAAGCCCGGCGGCTCCTGTGGCCCCTGTGCCTGCTCACCCTGTTCTATCTGCCGGCCATGGCCTGGTGGGGAGCACGGGAACGGCTTGGCGAAACGCTCGGCTTTTTCGCCTACTGGAAGCGTTCCCTGGCGACCCTCGGCGACGTGCGGCCCGTGCTTTTGTCCACGGTCGCCAAGGGAGAGGCCGCGCAGGGGGCGCTCTCGCCGCACCTGCTCTGGTTTCTGAGCCTGCTCTTCCTCTTCTTCCTCGGCTACCGCTTCCTGCCCGGCGTGCGGGGTCTGGCCGCGCGCCTGCGCCTGCGCCCCC
>DQED01000041.1 GCA_003525525.1 Desulfovibrio sp. | reverse complement strand
TCCTCGTGGTCGGCGATTCGGCCATTTTAAGCGCGGCGCGCGCCGAGCCGCAAACGGCCCCTACGCCGCAATGACCGCGCCGGGCCCCGGCAGCGACGCCGCCAGGCCGCAGTCCCGCAGCATCCGGCGAATCTCCTCGCCCCGCTCCCGGCGCAGTTCGCGGCGCACGTGGACCACGGCGAGCGTCGCGGCCCCGGCTTCGCGGGCAAAGGCGATCGCCTCCTCCACCGAACCGTGCCCCGGCACGCCGGCGCGGATGCCGTAGGCCTCCTGGATAAGCACATCGCAGCCCTTGGCCAGTTCCCGGCACGCCGCGGTCGGCGCGCCGTCGCCGCCGTAGTAGAGCGCCTTTTCGCCGAGGCAAAGGCGCAGGGCCAGACAAGGCGCGCCATGCCCGGCCAGGGCCGCCTGCGCCGGGAAACCGGCCAGCGCAAAGGCCTCGCCCGGGGAGACGCTTTGGGGCTCCAGGGCGAAGCGGAGCTTGGCGCGCAGGTTCGGATAGGCCATGTCCAGCACCGCGCCGAGCTTCCCATCCGTTCCCGGACAGCCGCAAACGGCCAGGGGGCGCGTGCGGCCGGACTCGTGCAGCCGCGCCAGGAGATAGGGCAGGCCGAAATAATGGTCGCCGTGGAAATGGGAAATCCACACCGCATCCGGTCCGGCCTCCCGGTCCGCCAAGGCGATGCCCGTGCAGGCGAAAAAGGCGGCCGCCGCGGTGAAGCCGCAATCGAGCAGCACGGTGGCGCGCCCCGCCGGGCCGCGCCCTTCCACGAACAGGCTCGTATTGGGCAGGGTCTCGTCAAAGGCCTCGCCCACGCCGACAAAGGTTACGCGCACGGCCGTCCCCCTTCTTGCCTATTATCGGGTTTTGCGACAGATTCCAGGCTCGTAGCACGATACTCCATCTTCAAGCGCAAGGAGCGGCCATGCAGCGGCGCGTCACGCAGATCGAGAGCATCCGGGTGCTGGCCATGGCCGGCATCTTCTTCTACCACCTGTGGACCGTGCTGCCCGAAGGCGGCGCGCAAAACCCCTTCGGGCCCCTGCTCGGCGACATCATGAGCCAGGGCTACCTCGGCGTGGTGGTGTTCAACGCCATCACGGGCTTCGTGCTGACCCTGCCCCACGCCGATCCCGGCGGCAAGCCGCCCCTGGCCTTTTTCGACTTCTTCCGCCGCCGCTTCGGGCGCATCGTGCCGCAGTACTATATTTCCCTGGCCCTGTGGAGCCTCGTCGCGCTCGTGGCCGGAACCATGCCCTTCGCGGCCCTCGGCGCCTGCGTCGGCGAAAAGATCGTCTTCCTCCAGACCTTCGACCCGGCCCGGTTCTTCTGCCTGGTGCCGGCGCTGTGGTGGATGGGGCTGCTCGCCCAGTTCTACCTCGCCTTTCCCCTGCTGCTGCGGCTTTTCCGCGCCGTCGGCCCGCGCCGCGCCGCCGTCGCCTGCCTGTGCGGCTCCTGGGGACTGTGGCTCGTGCTGGCGCTTGCGGCCAAGGCAAACCACACCGCCGCCATCTTCGACTACATGCTCTACTTCAACCTGCCCTACCGGCTGCCGGAATTCGCCCTGGGCATGGCCTTCGCCATGGCCTGGAAGGCGCGCGCCGCCGCGGGCGAAGGCGTCGCGCCGGCCACGGGCGTGCCTGCGTCCTGGCGCATGGCGTTCGCCGTCCTGGCCTATTTCTCCCTGCCCCTGGCCATTCTCTTCAAAAACGCCCTGCCCATGCCCCTTGCCCACATCCTGTTGACGGCGGCCTGCGTGGGCGTGGCCGGCACGCTTTTCTCCTGGCCGCGCATGGCCACGTGGGGGGCAAAGCCGGCCGTGGCCGCGGCGGCCGCCGCCTCCTACAGCTTCTATCTGCTGCACCAGCCGCTGCTCGGCTACGGCGCGGACGCGCTGCGGGCACACATGCCTCCGTTTGCGGGCATGCTCGTCCTGTGCTGCGTGAGCCTGCCGCTCTCGGCCGCGCTCGCGCGCTGGCAGGACAGGCTGGTGGCGTATCTGGAATCGCGGGGCAAGGCGCGCGAGGGGCGCAAGTAAGGTGGAAATCGTCAATTCCCCCCGGCAAAGTCGAGGGCATGAAAGGCAATGAACCGCTCAAGGCGGTTAAAAGTGAGCCGGCAAAAGCCGGCAACCGCGAAATCAGGCTGTAGTCCTCACGCCCCAATCTTTACCCCCGCGGCGAGGAGGGTCCGGGAGGGGATCATCCCCTCCCGGCCGCCGGAGGCATCTTTTCTCTTCATCCCGTCTATCAGACGTCGCGCATGGACGCGGTCTCGGCCGCGCGCTCCTTGGGGGGCGCGGCGGCGGCGCGGGGATATTCCCGGCCGAAGAGCTTGCGGTAGAGCTTGCGCCCCTCCTCGAAGCCGGGACTGATGGCCAGGGCCTTGTCCACGCTGACCTTGGCCCGTTCCGTGTCGCCCATGAAGTAATAGGCCTTGGACATGTTGAAATGGATGTTCTCGTCGTCCGGGGTCAGGGACAAGGCCTGCTCGTAGGCGTGCAGCGCCCCGGCCAGGTCGCCGCTCTTGCGCAGCTTGACGCCCAGGGAGTTGAAGGGGTTGGGCGTGTTGGCGTCGTACTTCAAGATCTCGATGAAGAGTTCCTTGGTCTCTTCCATGTGGTTGAACTGGGCATGGATTTCGGCCGCCTTTTGCAGGTAGCGCTTGAACTCTTCCAGCTCGCCCTTGCCCTTGTAGGCATCGGCAAGGCCCTTGTAGGCCTCGGCGAAGAGGTCGTTGATCTTGATGGCTTTTTTAAATGCGATGATGGCCTGGCCGTACTTCTGGCGCACGAGGCAGCGGCAGCCCATGTCATAGTACTTCTGGGCCATGTTCTGTTCGGAGATGATCTCCTCGAAGGCCTCGATGGCGTCGTCGAAGTTGCCCATGGCCACCATTTCCCGGGCATCCTCGATCTGCTGGCGCTCGATCTCGGTCACCCGCTCCACCTGGCAGCCGCGCAGCACGTGCTTGGCGAAGGTCTCCTCGGAATAGGGGCGCAGGATGTAGCCGGCGCAGCCCNNGTGACCATGACGATGGGCACGTCCTTGAGACGCAGGTCGCGGCGGGTCAGGCGCAGAAACTGGATGTCCTCCATGTCCTCGAGCTGACTGTCGAGGAGCACCACGTCCACGCGGTTGGCGACGAGGAATTCCATGGCCTTCTCGCCCGAGGCGAACTGTTCCACGCGCCGGGGCCGGAAAGAGGCCAGGGTGCGCCGGTCGCGGCGGGCGTTTTCCTCGTTTTTGCTGACGATGACCACGGTGTCGAACAGGATGGGGGAAAAATCCATGGCGCGCCTCGTTTTCCGGTCAGGAGGGCCCGGGGGCATAGCGGTCGTGGTACCACGCGGCGAACGCGCGCATGGCGGAGGTGTCGGGAAGCTGGTCGAAGAGCTCCCGGACATGGCCGCGCCCGAAAAAAAGCCGGATGGTGCGCGCATGGGACATGTCGTTGACCCAGCTCAACAAAAGCAGGACGAAATCGTTGACCGTTTTCATGGCGTAGTAGTTTCCGATGCGCCCGGCCCGGATGTCGGCGACGATGGCCGGGTTGTAGCGCTCCGGCTCGTCGGGCAGGCCGAGGACCACCACGTCGTCCTTCTCGCCCGGCGCCTTGAAATGCTCGAGCATGATGCGCACGATGTCGATCTTGTCGGCGTCGCGCACGATGCGCGCG
>DQED01000433.1 GCA_003525525.1 Desulfovibrio sp. | reverse complement strand
TGGCTCACCGTGGCGCGCATCGCCTTCGAGGACCAGCCGCAGCTCGCCGCCGTGGGCGGCCCGGCCGTGACGCCCGCCGACGACCCCTTCTGGGCCCGGGCCTCGGGCGCGGTATTCCTGAGCCGCCTGACCGGCTTTCCCGAACGCTACCGGCCGACTCCGCCCAGCCGCGACGTGGACGACTGGCCCACGGTCAACCTGATCGTGCGGCGCGACGCCTTCTTCGCCGTGGGCGGCTTCGACACCGCCTGCTGGCCCGGCGAGGACACCAAGTTCTGCCTGGACCTCGTCTATAAAAAGGGCGGCGTCATCCGCTACCTGCCCGAACTTTTCGTCTGGCACCACCGCCGGCCGGGACTCAAAAAGCACCTGCGCCAGGTGGGCAACTACGGCCTGCACCGCGGCCATTTCGTGCGGGTGCATCCCGAGACGTCGCGCCGGGTGCGCTACTTTTTGCCTGCGGCCTGGGTGGTCTTCCTCGTCGCCGCCGTGCTCCACGGTCTGGCCGCGCTGGCGGGCCTGCCGGTCTGGGGCTGCGGCGGGGCGCTGCTCGGCCTGGGCTTCGGCGCGTACGCTTTTTTCCTGGTCCTTATCCTGTGCGACCTCCTGCGCTTCGAACCCTTGCCCGTGGCTCTGGCCGCAATGCCCTTCGTCGCGCTCACCCATGCCTGGTACGGCCTGCGCTTTCTGCAGGGCCTGACCAAAAAGAAACTGATCAGCAGCCTCGGCAGGTAACATGAAGATTTCCGTGGCCTATCCGCCGCTTTCCTCGGACAAGGGAACGCCGCTTCTGTCCCAGAACCGGCAATTCCAGTGGTTCACCAACCCCACCTACATCTATCCCATGGTGCCGTCCTACGCCGCGAGCCTTTTAGCCTCGCGCGGCCACGACGTCTCCTTCGACGACGGCATCGCCGACGAGATGGCCTACGACGCGTTCATGGCCGATCTGGTCCGGCGGGCGCCGGAACTCGTGGCCATGGAGACCAAGACCCCGGTCGTGACCCGGCACTGGAAGATCGCGGCGGACATCAAGGCGAAACTGCCGCACACGGCCGTGGTGCTCATGGGCGACCACGTCACGGCCCTGCCGCGCGAATCCATGGAGAACTCCCCGGCCGACTACGTCATCGCCGGCGGGGATTTCGACTTCATCCTGGCCGATCTCGCCGACCACCTCGCGGGCAAGCCCGTGGCCATGCCCGAAGGCGTGTGGCGGCGCGAGAACGGGGAAATCGTGGACGGCGGCACGGGCAGCCTCGCGCACAACCTCGACGAACTGCCCTACATCGACCGCGACCTGACCAAATGGCAGCGCTACGCCTATAAAAACGGCAACTTCAAGTACACTCCCGGCACCTACGTCATGGCCGGGCGCGACTGCTGGTGGGGCCGCTGCACGTTCTGCTCCTGGACCACGCTTTTCCCCGGCGCGACCTACCGCACGGTTTCGCCCGCGCGCCACGTGGCCGAGATCGAACGCCTTGTCGCCGAACGCGGCGTGCGCGAGATCTTCGACGACTCGGGCTGCTTCCCGCGCGGGGCGTGGCTCGAGGAGTTCTGCGGCCGGCTCATCGACAAGGGCCTGCACAGGAAGGTCGTCATGGGCTGCAACATGCGCGTGGGCGAGTTGACCCAGGACCAGTGGCATCTGCTCAAAAAAGCCAATTTCCGCTTCATCCTCATCGGGCTCGAATCCATGTCCCAGGCCACGCTCAACAGGCTAAAAAAGGGCATCCAGGTCTCCCAGATCGAGCAGACCGTGGCCATGGCCAAAAAGGCCGGCCTCGAGCCGCACATCACGACCATGGTCGGCTATCCCTGGGAAACGCGAGAGGACGCCCGGCGCACCATCGACTTCGCCAAGTCGCTCTTTTCGCGCGGCCTGCTCAACACGCTCCAGGCGACCATCGTCGTGCCCTATCCCGGTACGCCCCTTTTCGAGGAGGCCAGGGCCAACGGCTGGCTGACTACGGAGAACTGGGACGACTACGACATGCGCGCCTCGGTCTGGAAAAGCCCGATCTCCAACGAGGACGTGTTGCAATTCAAGGACGAGTTGTATAAGGCCGCCTTGACGCCGGCGTTCATCGCGCGCAAAATCATGGGCATCCGCGACGTGGACGACGTGAAGTTTCTCTTCCGCGCCGCCGGCAAGCTCTTCGGGCACCTGCTCAACAAAAGCCGCGGCAAGAGCTGCGGCTGCAAGTAGCGGGCGGAGGCGGCGTCATGCTGCCGCGCAACATGCCGCGCGCCGGGAATGCGCGTCCGGCGGGACCGAAGACCAGGGAGCGCTAGGCTTGGACCGAGTCTCGGTGGTGGTCACCACCAAAAACGAAGCCAAAAATATCGGCGCTTGCCTGGCCTCCGTCGCCGCCCAGGACTATCCCCGGGAGGCGCTCGAGATCATCGTCGTGGACAACGGCAGCAGCGACGATACCAAGGCCATTGCGCGCGCCTATGCCGACCACGTCTGCGACAAGGGGCCGGAACGCTCGGCCCAGCGCAACTACGGCATGCTCGACGTCGCCACGGGCGCGTACGTCATGTTTCTCGACGCGGACATGATCCTCTCGCGCACCGTGGTGCGCCGCTGCGTGGAAACCATGGCCGCGGGCGAGCACGTCGCCCTGCACATCCCGGAAATCGTGCTCGGCGCGGACTATTTTCCTTCCGTGCGCCGTTTCGAGCGCAGCTTCTACGACGGCACCGTCATCGACGGCGCCCGCTGCATCAAAAAGGACGCTTTCGCCGCCGTCGGCGGTTTCGACGCCTCCCTGACCGGCCCCGAGGACTGGGACCTGGACAAGAAGCTCAAGTGCATAGGCTCCATAGGCCTCCTGTCGCGCTACGATTTCGACGCGGTGGACGCCTACGTGTCGCGCCTCGCGCACGACGCCATCCCCGAGGCGCTGATCGCCTTCGAGGCGCGTTCGGGCCTTGACACGCCGCTTCTTTTCCACAACGAAGCTGCTTTCGACCTCGGCCGCTACCTGAAGAAGAAGACGTATTACACGGGCAGCGCCGAGGCCTACATCGCCAAATGGACCCGGAAGAATCCGGACGACCCGGACATCCGCCGCCAGTACGGCGCGTTCTACCGGTTTCTTGGCGTCTTTGTCGAACAAGGCCGCTACCGCCGGCTCCTGGCCCATCCCGCCAAGGCCTGCGGCATGTATTTCCTGCGCTTTCTCGTGGGCGTGACGTACCTGGCAAAAAGGACACGCCAGGCCGGGACGTCGTAAACGCCCTCCGGGAAACCCGCCAATCCGCCAAAAGGAGACAACCTCGTGGCAGTCGCCATCGTTACCGGCTCGGCCGGCCTCATCGGTTCCGAAACCGTGAAGTTTTTCAGCGCCAAGGGCTTCGACGTCGTCGGCATCGACAACAACCTGCGCAAGACGTTCTTCGGCGAGGACGCCGATACCTCGTGGAACCGCAAGCGCCTGGAAGAGACCCTCAAGAACTACACCCACTACGACGCCGACATCCGCGATCACGAGGCCGTCTCCAAGATCTACGGCCGCTACGGCAAGGACGTGAAGGCCGTCATCCACTGCGCCGCCCAGCCCTCCCACGACTGGGCCGCCTCCGACCCCTACATGGACTTCACCGTCAACGCCAACGGCACGCTGGTCATGCTGGAGAATTTCCGCAAGCACTGCCCGGAAAGCGTGTTCATCTTCACCTCCACCAACAAGGTCTACGGCGACACGCCCAATTCCCTGCCGCTTATCGAAAAGGAAACGCGCTGGGAAATCGATCCGTCCCACCCCTACAACGACGGCATCGACGAGACCATGTCCATCGACCACACCAAGCACAGCCTGTTCGGCGCGTCCAAGGTCGCGGCCGACGTGCTGGTGCAGGAATACGGCCGCTATTTCGGCTTCCATACGGGCGTGTTCCGCGGCGGCTGCCTCACCGGCCCGGCCCACTCCGGCACGCGCCTGCACGGCTTCCTGTCCTACCTCATGCGCTGCTGCATCTCCGGCAACAAATACTTCATCTACGGCTACAAGGGCAAACAGGTCCGCGACAACATCCACTCCCACGATCTGGTCAACAGCCTGTGGCACTTCTTCGAGAAGCCCCGCATCGGCGAGGTCTACAACATGGGCGGCGGTCGCTACTCCAACTGCTCCATGCTGGAAGCCATCGCCATGTGCGAGGAAATCTCGGGCAAGAAGCTCAACTACGAGTACCAGGAAACCAACCGCATCGGCGACCACATCTGGTGGATCAGCGGGCTCAAGAAGTTCGAGCGGCACTACCCGACCTGGAAAATGGAGTACAACGTGCCCACCATCCTCAAGGAAATCTACGAGACGCAGAAAGACGTCGTCGAGACGGCGTAGTCGTAAAGATAAAGATGCCTCCGGCGGC
>DQED01000361.1 GCA_003525525.1 Desulfovibrio sp. | reverse complement strand
CCCCGCCGGTCCTTGCCGCGCGCTGCGTCGCCGCCCTGGGCGCGCCGCGTCCGCCCAAGGCGGCCATCGACCTGGACGGCGCGCGGGGGACGGCGGCGGCCCTGGCCTCGTTTTAAACGCGGCGGAAGAGCGCGTCCCCGGAAACGATCCTTCCTCCGCCGTTGCGGAAAAAATCGTATATCCCGTCGAGCCTGAATCCGAATCCCTCGAGAAACGCCTCCAGTTCCGGCAGCAGCGCCTGCCCGGCGTAGAGAGGAGCCAGCGCCGCCTCGGCCACCACCACCGAGACGCCCGGGAGGAGCTTCGTCGCGCCGCGAAGCGCCGGCAGTTCGTAGCCCTGCAGGTCGAGCTTGATCACGTCCGCACAGGCAAGCACGGTGTCCAGGCGCGCCACCGCCACCTGCTCGGTGTCCGTGACCGCAAGCGCCTCCCCGGCGTATTTGCCGTGGATGCCGGTCGGCGGCAGCAGCGAGGACAGCGTCGGCCGGTTCATGACGGCAAGGGGCAGCGTGGTTTCCGCTTCGCCGAGCGCCAGGGCGTGGGCGCGCACGCGGACGTCGCCGGCAAAGCGCTTGGCGAGCTTGCGGACCAGGCGCGTCTGGGGTTCGAAGGCCTCCACGCGCGCCTGGGGGAACGCCGCAAGGAGCCGGGCCGCCACATTGCCCTTGTTGGCCCCGCCGTCCACGATCACGGGCGCGTGGGGCAGCGGCAGCCCCGCGAGGCGCGAAAGCCAGCCTTCCCGGGTCATGAAGCCCGTTCCGGCCCGGGCAGGGCGACCGTTTCGTCTCCGGCGTCCTCGCCTTCGCCCTCATCCTCGTCATCGAACGGGGGCAGGGGTTCGGTCAGCGGCCCGAGCGGCAGTTGCACCGTGAAGGCCGCTTCCTTGCCGATCTGGGAAAAGGTCAGCGCGCCGCCCATGTTTTTCACGATGCGGTAGGAAAGCGGCAGGCCCATGCGTTCGTCGCCTTCCTGGAAGGGCAGGAAGAGCAGGTCCGGTTCGCGCACCGGTAGGGCGGCGGCGAAGACCACGTCCAGATGCGCGAAGCGGGCGTGACGGGACGAGGCGATCTCCACCCGCCCGCCTTCGGGCAGGTGGCGGGCGGCGAAGCGCACGAGGCTCGTGACCACTTGCGTGAGCAGCTCCGGGTCGAGCTTGAGTTCCGGCAGGGCCGGGGCCAGGCGCGTCAGCGCCGTGATGTCCCGTGTGGCGAATTCCGGGGCCAGGAATTCCAGGGCGGCGGTGACGATGGCGCTTAAGGCGCACTGGCGCGGCCGCAGGTCCACGGGGTGCAGGTAGGTGCTGATGCGGTCGAGGATGTCCTCCAGGCGGCGGGCTTCGGCCAGGATGATGGCCGCCTCGCGGCTCTCGGGTATGCGGGCTTGCAGGCGGTGGGCGAAGCCGGCGATGGAAAAAAGCGGGTTCCTGATCTCGTGGGCCACCTCGGCGGAGATCGCGCCGAGGGTCTTGAGCTTTTCCTCCTGCACCACGAAACGCTCGAGCTCCACCCTGTCGGTGATGTCCACCACGATGCCTTCGATGGAGGCGGCCTCGCCGCCCTGCGCCGGCCGCGCCGAGGGGATGGCCCGCAGCAGGGCGTGGATGGTGGCCCCGTTTTTGTGCACGAACCGGCATTCCTCGGTGCGCGCGCGCTCCCTGAAGGTGAAGCCGTGCCGGCACAGGGCGCGCACGCGCTCGCGATCCTCGGGATGGACGCAGGAGAAAAACCAGTCCTGCGCGGTGAGCGCCTCGCCCCGGGAATAGCCCAGAAGCGTGCGGCAGAATTTGTTGATGAACGCCAGGTTGCCCGCGGCGTCGAGCACGAACACGAGCAGCGGCAGGTTCTGCACGAGGTTGAAATAGCGCTTTTCGGCCAGGTGCACGGCGCGCGAGAGGTGTTCGCGTTCGAGCACCGCTTCCAGGGCGTGGCCGAGCAGGTCGAAGCTCACGATGGGTTTTTGCAGGTAGTCGGCCGCGCCCATGCGGAAGGCGCGGATGACGCCCTCGATCTCGTCCTGGCCCGAAATGACGATTACCGGCGGCGGTCCGCCGCCCTCGCGCCCGAGCGCGGCAAGCACCTCGAAGCCGTCGAGGCCCGGCAGGCGCAGGTCCAGGAGCACGGCGTCGGGCTTTTCGCCGGCCACGAGCGACAGCCCCGTGCGGCCGTCCGCGGCCTCGACCGGCGCATATCCCGATCCGGCCAGCCAAAGGGCCAATGCCTGGCGGACGTCGGCATCGTCTTCGACGACGAGAATTTTGGCTTTTTTGTCGGACATGGCAGGACTCCCGGGAAGGCGGGTTGCGTCCGAGCCTACTCCAATCGGCCGCGCATCGCCAGGGGCGGCTTCGGGCAGGGAGGGAGTTTTTTATAGTTGCAAAAATGTCAACTTCCCTCTAGGAAGAATTCTCGCCGTGCCGTCCTCACGGAGCGGGCCGTTTCGCCGCAAGGCGTGTCGGGCCACCCTGTCCGGGCGGATGGAGACGCGGCGCGGCTGTGGCGTGATCGACAAAATCGTTACGAGAGGGGGAAACTCATGAACGCGGCGGATACCGCCTTCGTGCTCATTTCGGCTGCCCTGGTCATGCTCATGACCCCGGGCCTGGCCCTGTTTTACGGCGGCATGGTCCGGGGCAAGAACATCCTCGGCACACTCATGCACTCCAACATTCTGCTCGGCACGGTCACCATCCTGTGGGCCGTCGTCGGCTACTCGCTGGCCTTTGGCGGCGATATCGGCGGCTTCATCGGCAACCTGGACTTCCTGTTCCTCAAAGGCGTCGGCACGGCGGCCAAGGA
>DQED01000077.1 GCA_003525525.1 Desulfovibrio sp. | reverse complement strand
GGCTCATGGCCGCGCAAGGCATCAACCGCCTGCCCGTGGTCGCGGCGGGCCGGCTTTGCGGCATCGTCAGCCGCGGCGACGTGGCGCGCTCCTGCCGCGACATTCCCGGAGGGTGCGCCCTGTGAGCTATTTCGCCAAAATGCGCGGCGGCACGCAGCGCCCGCCCCGGGTCGGCCTGAATGAAATCCTCTGGTCCTTTGCCGGGGCCATGGCCGGCATCGGCCTCGTGGCCTGGCTGCACGAGGACATGGTCGGCCCGGCCGGGCTCACCATGCTCATCGGCTCGTTCGGGGCCTCGGCCGTGCTGCTCTACGGCGCGCCCAGAAGTCCGCTCGCCCAGCCGCGGAACCTCCTCGGCGGCCATTTCCTGTCCGCCCTTTGCGGCGTGGCCGTGCGCCTGTGCCTGCCCGGGCCGCACTGGCTCGTCTGCGCCCTGGCCGTGGCCGGAGCCATCGCGCTCATGCACGCAACCGGCACCCTGCACCCGCCCGGCGGGGCCACGGCGCTGATCGCGGTCACGGGCGGGGCCAAGATCTACGCCCTGGGCTTTCTCTACGCCGTGGTCCCGGCCCTTTCCGGGGCGCTGGTCATGCTCGGCGTGGCCCTGGCCGTCAACAACCTGGCCCCGGGCCGGCGTTATCCCGAATACTGGCTCTGAGGACCGACGCCCGCAAGGGACGTCGCTGCGTCTCGTGCGTGGCATGGCCCCGCGCATGCAAACGGCCGGGGGGCGGTCGCCCTCCGGCCGTTTCGGCGGCGGCTGCACGCTGCGCGCCCGGGGAATCTCAGACGAAAAGATCGATGGCCGGCGTTTGCGGCGTTTGCGGCGTTTGCGGTGTTTGCGGTGTTTGCGGCGTTTGTCCGGGGACGGCATTCGCCGCGACTTGCGGCGCGGGGACGGCCGGGGCCGTGCCGCCGGCAACCGCAGCGGCTTCGACGACGGGTTCGGAAGCCTGCGCCGGAGCGCCCTTTTCCCCGGAAGCCGGCGTCGCCGCGGCATCGCCGCCGGCGACCGAAGACGCGGCGCTTCCCTGTGCGGCGTCGCCGCCCTGGGAAGCCGTTTGTCCGGCATCGCCGTTCTGGGAGGCCGCCTGGCCGGAGTCGCCTTGGGCGGCCTGGCTCTGCGCCTCCTCGGCCTTCTTGTTGATATCTTCCCGCACATCCTTAAGATTTTGCGCGTTGGATTCCGTGGAATCCTTGAGTGCTTTCGCCTGCGCCATCCGGTCGTCGCCGTACCAGAACGCCGCATTCGTCACGGATTCGGGCAGGATGCTCGCGAGTACGTTCAGCATGCTGCTGGCGTTCATTTGCCTGTCTATGGCATGCGCGTTTTTCGTCGCGGCAAGATACTGCGATTCGTTCTTCCCGGTATGCACGAAATTGCCCGAGAGGACATTCGAAGCGGTGTTGTTGCTGGATACGGGCAAGGCGTTCAAAAGACCCGACACGGATGATTGCGTTTGGCTCTCGGCAGTTGCCGTCTCCGCCGGCTTGCTGTCCTGCTGCGACGGACGGATCAGATGCAACCCGGTGCCGCCACCCGCCGAAAAAGTCGTTGCGCTGACCATGTCACGCCTCCTTGTCCCTGCATCCTGTCGTCTTTGCTCATATCGGTTAGAACGGCAACATGTTTAGGCCTCCGATACGCGTTTCTCGCTTTTTTGCAGACCCGGATGCGACGCCCCTTGCGGAAAACGCAAAGGCGCTATCAGAATGCGTGGTTCCCAGGCCGCTCGGCGGCGATGTCGAGCACCATCTTGAGGTTGTCGCGCAGCACGGTGTAACGGTCGTCCGGCTCCCGGGCAACGATCCGAAAACCGGCTTTTTCGTACAGCCGGCGCGAGGCTGCAAGCCCGTCCACGGTCCACAGGAACACCCTGGCGGTCCCCCGCGCCCGGCACCAGTCCAGGGCGCGGGCGAGCAGCGCCTTGCCTACCCCCCTGCCGTGCCAGTCGGGATCGACGATGAAAAAGCGCAGTTGCGCGCCGTCCGGGTCTGGGCTGCGGCCAAGAACCGCCACGGAGCCCACGAGCCGCTCCCCGGCGTAGGCCCCGAGCATGAGGTCGCGCGCCGGGTCGTAGCCTTCGATGAACGCGCACATGTCGCGCGTGGCCAGGATTTCGAAGGGCGCGCCAGCGCCCCAGGCCTTGGCGTAGTAGCGGCCGTGCAGCTCGCCCACGCGCCCGACGATGCCGGGCTCGTACCCGGGCCGCAGAGCCACGCCCTGCGCGGCCATGTTCCCCTGACACTTGCGTGTTGCGCCGTTCATCGGCACGCCTCCCGGAAGGGCTCGCCGCCCTGCCACAGGTGTTCGAAGGCCAGGCCCAGCATGGACGCCAGCCCCTTGTTGTGAATGACCACGGCCGTGAAGCGCGGCGGCCCGCCCGCCGGATCCTGCATGGACACGAGCACGCTTTCGTCGTCGAAAATCTGCATCTTGAGCGGCAGCTGCGCCACGGTGCGCACGGCAAGCCCCAGTGGGCACAGCTCGGCCACGAAGGCGGCGAGCGCAGCATCGGCCAGCACCGGCCCGTCGCAAAGCGCCCGGTAGCGCAGCCCCCGGCCGAGCGGCACGCGCATGAAGGCGCGGTTTTGCTCGAGCGACAGGATCATCGGGTTGGCGATGGCCGAATCCACGCTGCGCTTCGCCGCGGCGGCCAGAGCCAGGGCGCGGTGGGCGATGCGCGTGGGGCCGGAGAGCACTTCCACGGAAGCCAGCGGATCGGTCTCGCCGCGACCCGCGGCAAAGACGGGTCCCAGCAGCGCGGCCAGCCGGCGCGCCAGGGCGATGCCGGCCTCGCCTTCACGC
>DQED01000070.1 GCA_003525525.1 Desulfovibrio sp. | reverse complement strand
GCGCGCGCGCCTGGGGGCGGCGGGAACGGGGCGCTAGCCTCCGCCGCCCGCCGCGCAAACGCCGGCTAGGCCTTGGGCGCGAGGCCGAACGGCCCTTCCTCGTAGGCTTCGCCGCATTTCTCGCAGACGAGCCCCACGGGCAGTTTCTCGCCGCACGTGCACATCCAGCCGATGCGCCGCGCCGGGTTGCCGACGACCAGCGCGTGGTCGGGCACGTCGTGGGTGACCACCGAGCCGGCCCCGACGAAGGCGTGGCGGCCGACGGTGTTGCCGCAGACGATGGTGCAGTTGGCGCCGAGCGTCGCACCCTTGCGCACCAGGGTCTCGCGCAGTTCGGCCATGCGCGGGATGTGGGCGCGCGGATTGAAGATGTTGGTGAAGACCATGGACGGGCCGCAGAACACGTCGTCTTCCAGGGTGACGCCCTTGTAGACCGAGACGTTGTTCTGGATCTTGCACCCCTCGCCCACGGAGACGTCCGGGCCGATGACCACGTTCTGGCCGACGTTGGTGCGCTTGCCGACCGTGGAGCCGGAAAGGACGTGGCTGAAGTGCCAGATCTTGGCGCCCGCGCCGATGCTCGCGCCGGCGTCCACCACGGCGGTCCCGTGGACGAAATAGTCCTTTTCCTTGGCGGCGGGGGCGGGAGCGGCGGCGGGCTTGCAGCCGTCCAGGCAGGCTTGGCTGGCGTTTAGGACTTCGAGCACGCGCAGCCCTTCCCGGCCGTCGGTTGTGGGCGTGCGGCCCGTGGCCATGCAGGTCAGGAAGTGCTCGCACTCCAGACGCAGGGGTTCGGACTCGGGCAGGACCACGGCTTCGGGCGCGGCCTTGGCCGGCACGGGCACGTTCTTCTCCCAGCGGATCTCGTGGGGATAGAGCGCGAGCTTCTCGGCCCAGGGCAGGGTGTCGTCGAAGACGGCCATCTTCTTTTCCCCGACCACCACGAGCTTTTGCTCCTTGAACGGGTGCAGCCAGGAGACGAAGACGTGCGCCTTGAGCCCGGAGGGGAAATTGAGGTGAGTCGTGGTCACGTCGGCGATCTTCTTATGCAGGTAGTTGCCGCCTATGGCGAAGACCTGCTCGGGCATCTCGCCGGCCAGGGACAGGATCATGGAGATGTCGTGGGGCGCGAACGACCAGAGGATGTTCTCCTCGCGCCGGATCTTGCCCAGGTTCAGGCGGTGGGAATAGATGTAGTTGATCTTGCCGAGCGCGCCCGAGGCGACCAGTTCCTTGAGGCGCAGAAAGGCCGGGTGGTAGTGCAGCAGATGCCCGACCATGAGGATGCGCTTTTTCTCCTCGGCCAGGGCGATGAGTTCGCGGCCCTCGCGTTCGTCAAGCACCAGCGGCTTCTCCACGAACAGGTGCTTGCCGGCCAGCAGCACTTCCCGGGCCAGGGCGTAATGGGTTTCGGCCGGGGTGGCGATGACCACGCCGTCCACAGCGTCGTGGGACAGGACGTCGGCCAGGGCCATGCAGGTTTCGAGGCCGGGGTATTGTTGTTCGAACGCGCCGAGAATGGCTTCGTTCTTGTCGCAGACCATTGCCAGCGCGCCCAGGGCGTGAAAGTTGCGTACGAGGTTCTTGCCCCAGTAGCCGGAGCCGATGACCGCGACGCGCTTGATGGAATCGCTCATGATGTTCCTCGACGGCGCCGCACGCGAAAAGGGAATCGTGACGGGCGTCTGTTGCAGTTGTCCTGGCCGGTTCGTAGCCCAATGCCGGCCGGGGCGCAATGACGGGGGAAGGCGGTCGCGGCGTTTTTCGTGCGGATCAGGGCGCTTACCGTTGCGCGTCGGCTTCGTACAGGGCACAGCCGGTCAGGGCCATAGCCAGGGGCCGCGTGTCCGTGGCGGGAAACGCGGCCCCTGGGTCGGCGGGGTTCGCGGCGTGGCGGGCGAAGGCCAGCTCCACGCGGTTTTGCCCGGCGGCCAGGGCAAGCGGCACGTCCAGGGTCCCCTCGTTCTCCATCCAGCGCGCAACGGGCAGCCCGGAAGCCCCGCCGGCCTCCCGGCCATTGACGCGCACGATGATCCCCTGATCCGGGATGGGGTTGGAAAAGCGCAGGCGCAGCACGGCGGGCCCGGCGGCGTCGCGGGGAAATATCAGCGTCGCGACCGGCCCGATCGCCCAGCGCCAGGCATGGCCCTCGCCCCGTTCCAGGCCCTCGATTCCGGCAAGACGCAGGCCACCGGGCAGGGTCACCGGGCGCATGAGGTCGAACAGGAGCCCCGGTTCGGCGAAATAGACCGTCACTGCCTGCGCCGCCGCGAGCTCCAGGTTGCCGCCGGGATAGGCCGCCGTGTCCCGGCCGGCGAAAAGCCCCACCGCCACCGTCAGCTCGCGCGGGACCGTCTCCGGAGCGAAACGCGCCATCAGGCGTTCCCCGGCCGCCGGCCCCGGCTCGGCCGCGAGCAGTTGCTCGGGGCCACCGTCCGCGGCCACGGACAGGGAGACCATGCCGCCCGCGCCTGCATTGCGCCGTTCCACGCTGACGAACACCGGCCCGGCCGCGCCGGTTTCATTGCGGAAGCGGTAGGCGAACCGGGATGCCGTGTCGTTGGCCGTGGGCACGGCCTGCCAGGTCAGGCCCCGGGTGAGGGTCACACCGCGCAGGCTGTCGATCTGGTTGTAGAAATTCTCCGGCTCCATGGTGAATGCGAACAGGCGCGCCCCGTCGCGCGCCGTGAACGGTCCCCGGGGGCGGATCTCCCCGCGCGCGACGCGGCAGCCGGGCAGGCGCGTCGCGTCGAGGCGGCCCGTCAATGCGCCGTGCATTTCGAAGAAGTCGGGCGCAGCCGCCACGAAATAACTCCGCCCGGCCTGGGCGGCGTCATATTCCTGGCGGCGCAGGGGATTGGGTTCCCGAAAGCGGTCGAGGTACCAGGCGACGCCGTTGTAGAGCCCCATGTCCGGCATGGACCACAGCGCACTCGGGGGGGCGTCGTCGGACAGGGCCAGGGCGATGTTGCGGGAGAGCGGCGCGTCGTCGTCGTTGGCGTACAATCCCGGGGCACACACGACGACGAGCCAGCCCGCGCCGCAGAGAGCCACGGCCACGGCCAGGGCAGGCGCGGCGGCCCGAGGAACGGCGAGCCGCGAAAGCGCCAGGGAAATCCCCGCCCCTGCACACAAGGCCACGACCGGCGCGGCAAAGGCGATGTGCCAGTACATGATGTAATCGTCCCGCGCGGCCACGAGCACGGACAGCGGCCCGACGACGATGGCCGTGCAAAGCGCCCCGGCGAAACGGTCCCGCCGCCACAGCGTCCACAGGCCGAGCGCAGCCAGGGTGCAGGCGATACCGAGAATGAGACGGCTCTCGAAAGGGGACAGGAATCCGGCTAGAATGCCGCCGATGCGCCGCAGCACCGCCAGCGGACCGGCCAGGTCCATGAACCCGGATTTGCCTCGGGCCATGAGGCTGAAAAAAAACGGACTCACAACCGCGAACGCGGCGAGCGCCGCCCCGGCGTAGGCCGTAAGCCGCCCGATGCCGTCCCGGCCCCTACGGGCGAGCCAGAAGGCACAAAGGACCAGTACCTGGAACGGCACGAGCAGCACGGCCGCGTAATGCAGGAACAGGAGCGCGGCGTTGCACAGGGCCAGGGAGGCAAGCTCGCGCCGGCCGCCGGTGGCCAGGAAGCGCCGGGCGAAGACCAGGGTGGCCAGAAACAGGAGCAGGAAGAACGCGTAGGGCCGCACTTGGCGGGACAGGGCGACCATGGCCGGGTTCCAGGCGTAAAGCGCGGCCGCGAAAAGCGCCGCGCCGTTCCCGGCCAGGGGGCGCGCCAGCCGGAAGAGCAGCCAGACCCCGGTCACGCCGGCCGCGGCCTCGGGTAGGCGCAACGCCGTCTCTGAGGATCCGACCGCCAGCACGATCTTTATGAAAAGGTGGAACAGCGGTGGGTGCATCTCGCAGCGCCGGGAAAAGTCGAAGATATAAGACACGGGATGGGCTGCCGTCAGGGGTACGAGCAGCTCGTCCCACCACATGGCCGGGACGCCCAGGTGGTAGAGGCGCACGGCCGCGGCAACGGTAAGGATACCGCAACACGCAACGGGCACGGCGAATCCAGAAGCGTGACTGGAGGCAGGGGGAACACGCGGCATGGCCAGTCCGGGGCGTAGATGTTCAGTTGTGCAAAACCGGCCCGGCCGGCCGTTCCCTAGTATCGGCGTTTCCCGGTCGGGGCAAGAGCCACGCCGGCTTGCGCGCCCGGCCCGTCGCGTATAACACGGCTTTCGCCGCCAATGCGGCCGGATCGAGGCGCGCTCCTCCCCGACACCATCTACAAGCGCTTGGGCAGCCGGCGGAAAAGTCTCGCTCTCCGTTGCACGCTCCTGTCCGGGCACAAAACCACTCCCATGACGCACACCGCAACAAATCCGGATTTCCTCGTCATCGGCGCCGGCGTCGTCGGCCTTTCCATCGCCCGCGAACTGGCCGCGCGGCATCCCGACTGCAGCGTCACCGTGCTCGAAAAGGAGCCGGACATCGGCGCGCACGCCAGCGGCCGCAACAGCGGCGTCATCCACGCCGGCTTCTACTACACCGCCGACAGCCTCAAGGCCCGCTTCACCCGCGACGGCAACCGCGCGCTCAAGGAATTTTGCGCGGGGCGCAAGCTGCGCATCCGTAACTGCGGCAAGCTGGTCGTGGCCAAAAACGAAGAAGAAGTGCCGGTTCTCGACACGTTGCTCGAGCGCGGCCGGCAAAACGGCGTGGAACTTTCGCGCATCACGCCCCGCGAGGCCCGGGCCATCGAGCCCCGGGTCAGAACCTGCGGCGCGGCGCTCTACTCGCCGACCACCGCTTCCATCGACCCCCTCGAGGTGCTGCGCGCCATGGCCGACGCCGCCCGCGAGGCCGGCGTCGCCATCCACGCCGGCGTGCGCTACCGCGGCCGCGACGGTTCCGCCGTGCGCACGGACAACGGCCTCTACACCCCGGGCTACGTCGTCAACGCCGCAGGCCTGCACGCGGACACCATCGCCAAGGATTTCGGCTTCTCCAAGCGCTACCACCTGCTCCCCTTCAAGGGCCTGTACCTCTACGCCTCGCCCGACGCGCCGCCGCTCGCCACTAACGTCTATCCCGTGCCCAACCTGGCCAACCCGTTTCTGGGCGTGCATTTCACGGTCACGGTGGACGGCAAGGTCAAGATCGGGCCGACGGCGATTCCCTGCTTCTGGCGGGAGCAGTACGGCTGGCTGCAAAATTTCGATTTCGGGGAACTGCGGGAGATCGTCGGGAGGGAGCTCGCGCTCTTTGCCGGCGCGGACTTCGATTTCCGCCGCCTGGCCGCGGAGGAGCTGCGCAAGCAATTCCGGCCGCACATCGTCGGGCTGGCCGCCGAACTCGTCACGGGCGTGCGCGTGGCCGACTACCGCAAATGGGGCCGGCCGGGCATCCGCGCCCAGCTCGTGGACGCGAAAAAGCGACGCCTCGTCATGGATTTCGTCATCGAGCACGGCAGCCGCTCGCTGCACGTGTTAAACGCCGTCTCCCCGGCGTTTACCTGTTCCATCCCCTTCGCCCGCCACGTCGCGGACCTGATCGACGGGGCGGCGTAGGCGACAGGCCGGCAAAGAGCGGGCGGAAAGGCGACGGAGGGGTCATGAAGCAGTGTATCCGATGCGGCGCGGCGTTCGCGACCCCGGATTGGCAATGTCCGCAGTGCGGCTTTGCGCCGCGCCTGTGCGACGGCCTGCCCCATTTTGCCCCGGACAAGGACTCCGGGGACGCGGATTTCCCCCCCGAGGCCCATGCGGCCCTGGCTGAACTCGAGCGGGGGTCGTTCTGGTTTCGCAGCCGCAACCGGGCGCTCGCCCTGGCCGTGAGACGGTTTTTCCCGGCGGCGCGCACGTTTTTCGAGGTCGGCTGCGGCACGGGCGTGGTGCTCGAGCATTTCGCGGCCGTTTTCCCCGCCCTGGATCTGACCGGCGGCGAGCTTTCCGCGCCCGGGCTGGCCATCGCCGGTAGCCGCCTGCCCGGGGCGCGCCTGCTCCAGGCCGACGCCCTGGACCTGCCCTTTGCCGGGGAGTTCGACTTGGTCGGGATGTTCGACGTGCTGGAACACATCGAGGACGACCGGCGGGCCCTCGCCCAGCTCGGCAAATGCCTGCGGCCCGGCGGCGGGCTGCTGCTCACCGTACCCCAGCACGCCTGGCTCTGGTCGGACTGGGACGTCTACTCCCGCCACAAGCGCCGCTACGGCCGGGCCGAACTCGTCGCCAAGCTGCGCGACGCCGGCTTCGACGTGCTATGGTCGAGCGCGCTTTTCTCCCTGTTGCTGCCGCTGCTGGTCCTGTCCCGGCGGCGCTCCCGGCGGGCCGCGCCCGC
>DQED01000072.1 GCA_003525525.1 Desulfovibrio sp. | reverse complement strand
GAAGCCTTCGGTCCCGGGCAGTCCCGCGGCCAGTGCCAGGAGCGGACGCGCCGCGTCCGCATCGCCGCGCCGGGCCAGGATGCTGCCCAGGGTGTGGGCGGCTTCGGGCGCGTCGGCGTCGCCGGCCGATACGGCTTCGGCCAGGGTGTGCACGGCGTCGGTAAAAAGCCCGCCATGGCGCACGGCGTGGAAATAGCAGGCATTGGCCGCGGCGATGCGCCGCCGCGCATCGCCGCGCCGCGGATTGCCCGGGCCCTTGGCGATACGCGCGAGAAACTCCCCGGCCCGCGCCAGACTCGTGTGGGCTTCCCGGCAACGCTGCCTGCCGCGCCAGGCGATTTCCTCGTAGCGGGACATGTCGCGGCGCATATCGGCCAGGATGTCCAGGATGTTTTCCGCGTCGAAGGTCACGAGGTGCTCGCCGTCGCTGAAATGCGCGTCCACGCCGTCCCCGCCGGCTTCGGTCAGAAGGACCGAGCCCGAGGCCAGGGCCTGGAACACGCGCAGCGTGAGGCCGCTGAAGAGGTTTTCGTTGAGCACGACCTGGGAGCGGGCGAAGAGCTCCTGCATTTCCCGGCGCGTCACGCTCTCTTTCACGACAAGGGGAAAATGCTTCTGCAAAAGCCGCAACAGGTTTTGCCGCTTGCCGCGATGGGCGGTCGTGCGCCCGACGAACGTCAGGAAATGCTCTTTTGGACGCTGCGGCACGAAGTCGTCCTCGAGGGCGCACAGCGGCAGCCAGGAGGCCGCGACGCCGTACGGCGCGAGCGACGCGACGCTCGATCGCTGGTCCACGAACACGTCGTCGCACAGGCTAAGCAGGTGGCGCATCCAGAATTCGTTGAGCGGCGTGTCGATGCAGTAGGCGGCGATGCGGCAGCGGCTTTCGTGCATGCGCGGCGGCAGCGCGGTCTTGCCCCACAGCTCCAGCAGCACGAGGTCCGGCGCGGGACAGGCCGCGGCGACCAGATCGTCGAAGGCGCTGTCCTGCCGCAGGGGCAGCGGGACGACCTCGTGCCCGAGCCCGCGCAGGCCTTCGCCCAGAAACATGCCGGAATAGGCGATGCGCATCGCTTGTCCCTAGAAGGAACCCGAAAACGTCCTCAGGCCAGGGCCACCAGGTCGTAGTCCTTGGCCTCTTCCACGGTCGCCGCGACCATGGCCCCGGGCGCGACGCCCGGGCCGCTCACGTACGTCACGCCGTCGATCTCCGGGGCCTGGAACCAGCAGCGGCCCACGTGCAGCCCCGGCCATTCGCCGTGGACCGCGTCCACCAGCACCTCCTGGTCCGTGCCCACGTACGTTTCCAGAATGTCCGCGCTGATCTCGCGCTGGACGGCCATGACCGCCTCCACGCGGCGTTCCTTCACGTCGCGGCGCACCTGCCCGGCCATGGACGCGGCCGGCGTGCCCTCCTCGCGGTGGTAGGGAAAAACGCCCAGGTGGTGGAGCCGGGTACGGGCGACGAAATCGAGCAGGGCCTGGAAATGCTCCTTCTTCTCGCCGGGCAGGCCCACGATGAAGGTCGAGCGCAGGGCCGCGTCCGGGAAATGCCGCCGCACCCGCTCGACGACGGCGGCCGCGGCCGCGGACTTGGGCCGGGCCATGGCCGCGAGCACATCGGGATGCACGTGCTGGAAAGGAATGTCGAAATAGGGCACGAACGGCCGCCCGGCCCCGGCCAGGAAGGAAAGGAGCGATTCCGTGACGCCGGAAGGGTAGAGGTAGAGCAGGCGCAGCCATTTGAGCCCGGCAAGCGGCAGGAGCTTTTCCAGCAATTGCCTGAGCCCTTCCCGCATGCCGAGGTCGCGGCCGTAGGCCGTGACGTCCTGGGCCACCAGCACGAGCTCCGACGCGCCCCGCTCGAGCAGGTTCCGTGCCTCGGCGACGAGGCCCTCTGCGGGGCGGCTGACCAGCCCGCCGCGCAGGGACGGGATGGTGCAGTAGCGGCAGGCGTGGTCGCAGCCTTCGGCGATCTTGAGGTAGGCGTACGACGGCGGCGTGCTGGCGACCCGGCCCGTGGGCGCGGCAGGCGTCTCGCCGAGCGCCGCGGCCAGCCGGCCGGGAAGAACGTCGAGCTCCGAAGGCGTGCCCCAGATGTCCACCTCGGGCAGGCCCTTGCGCAGCTCCTCGCCGAAGCGCGCCGGCAGGCAGCCCATGACCGCGAGCTTAGGCCGGGGCGAAAGCGCGCGCAGCGCCTCGGCGGTTTCCAGGATCACGTTCACGGACTCCTCCACCGCCGGGGCGATGAAGGCGCACGTGTTGACGACCACGAGATCGGCCTTTTCCGGCGCGTCCACCAGCACATGGAAAAACGGCAGGCCGCCCAGGGCGGTTTCGGTATCCACACGGTTCTTCGGGCAGCCAAGGCTGATGGCATGCACCCGGCAGGTCTTTGGCATAAAGCGTTCTTCCATCCTTGCGGGCTGTCTCGCCCCGAGCTACCATGGGTGTCTGCCAATGGCAAAACCGCCGGCAGCGGCCGGCCCGGAGGGGCCATGCATCAAGACCGCGACCTGCCGCCCCGCCTGTGTCTTTTCGGCGACGGCCGAGCCCTGCTCGACTGCTTTGAACTGTTGCGACAGGCCGGCATCGACGGCCCCGGCGACACCCTGGCCGGCGCGAGACTGGCCGCCGCGCCCGCGCGCAACGGAGACGGCGGTTCCGCCGTGGCCACCGCCGCCTGCGCAGCACGGGAAATGGGCATCGACTGGCACGACGACCCGGC
>DQED01000200.1 GCA_003525525.1 Desulfovibrio sp. | reverse complement strand
CATGAGCAGCACGCCGAATTCAGCCGGCAGCCGCGCGGCGTAGCGGGCAAGCGCCGGCATGGTTTCGGGCCGGGCCTGCCTGCCCAGGGCTTCGCAGATGGCCGTGGCCACGGCCGGGTCGCGCGGGGCCGGGGCGGCATCGGGATCGGCGAGCACGGCGTCGGTGTCGGGAAGCTCCCGCCACAGGCGCAGAAACGCGGCGAATTCCACGGCCGCGCCCTCGCCCACGGCTCCGGCGACGAGAGAAGCTTCCACGGCCGCGTCGGGCCTGGCGGCGAGCAGGGTGGAAACGAACGCCCAGGAGCGCGGCGAGGGAAAGGCGCGGGCGGCGCGGGCGGGATCGAAATCGTGCAGCAGCGCCGGGCGGAAGCGCAGGAACGCGGTCACTTCCGGCCGGATGCCCGCGCGTTCCGCCCAGGCCAGCCAGTCCGGCAGGTGCGGTTCGAAATCGAGGTGCACGAAACGGTTGGCCAGGGCCGTGGGCATGCGGTGCGTGACGGCACGGTCCTGGTCGCGATTGCCGGCGGCGATGACCGCCCAGCCGCCTGGCAACTGGTACTCGCCGAGCGCCCTGTCGAGGATGAGCTGGTAGCAGGCGGCCTGTACCAGGGGCGGGGCGGCGTTGAGCTCGTCGAGAAAGAGCACGCCCGCGCCGCCTGTCGGCAAAAAGGCCGGGGCGCGCCAGTGTGTGCGCTGGTCCTCGCCGATGTGCGGCAGGCCGCGCAGGTCCACGGGATCGAGCAGCACGGCGCGGATGTCGAGCAGGGAAAGGTGCATGGCGGCGGCCGTCTGCGCCGCCACCTGGCTTTTGCCGACGCCCGGCGGCCCCCAGAGGAACACGGGCTGGCGCGCGGCGATGCAGGTTTGCAGGGCGCGGCCGACATGGGAAGGAATCACGGGAAAGTCGCCTCCGAAGCGGTATTGTCCCGAACCGTCGCGGCAGCCGGCGCAGGAGCGCGCCTTGGGGCCCGGCGCGGACTTCCGGGCCTTGCGGCGCGCCGGGCATGACCTCCGGCGCGGACGATCCGGGACGCCTTCTGGTATTGGAAATGAAAATCATTGTCAACTGGAAGGGCGTGGCGTCACGCGCAGCGGGAAAGGGGCATGGGGCGCAATGGCAGGGCCGCGCGGGGGCGCGCGAAAGGGCTTCAGGCCGACGGTGCGTCGGGCGAAAGGCAGGCATCGCCGCACACGGACAGGTAGTCGTCCACGGCTTCCTCGAAGGCGTGTTGCAGGTCTTGCGGCGTTTCGCCGTGAAAGGTCACCACGTCGCGGATGCCGGCGATGCGGCCGTGCAGGCCGCCGTCCTCGACCTGGCACTGCAGGCAGTAGCCCTTGTAGGTCGCGTAGCAGGCGTCGTTTGCCATGTGTTTCGACCTCAGGCCGTCGCGCCGGCCCGGACGAGGAAATCCCGGACATCCGCGGCGCAGCCTTTTCCCAGCACGTTTTCCGGATGCGGGCGGTGGAAGAAGCCCTTGACCCCGCCGAGCAGGAACCGCACCCGCGAGCCGGTTGTTTTCTGGTGATGGTGGATTTCCCGGCCGCCCAGGGCGCGAATGAGCGCCGTGACGTCGTCCCAGGCGATGTCCGCGCGGGGAGGGTTGACGAAAAGGGCCTGCCAGGTGCGCTGGCGGGCGCTGTTGAGCTTGACCGGCGGAAGCGGCGCGGCGGCGTCGTTTACGGCCATGGAACGGAGTATAACCCGACCCGGGCGCGCGGCGTCAAGAACCCGGTGTCGCGGCGGCGTCCTGTCCGGCCTGCCGCCAGCCCGTGACCAGGGCCACGGCCTTGATGCCTTTTTTCTCGCCGGTAAACCCCAGCCCCTCTTCGGTGGTGGCCTTGACGTTGACCTGGGATCTGTCGAGCCCGAGCAGCGCCGCGACGTTTACGCGGATGGCCTGGGCATGGGGGCCGATGCGCGGAATCTGGCAGATGACCGTCAGGTCCACGTGGCTGATGGCAAGTCCCCGGCTTTTCGCCAACAGCAGCGCTTCGCTGACGAACACGCCCGAGGCCATGTTGTCGAAATCCGGGTTGCTGTCCGGAAAAAGCGCGCCGATGTCCCCCCCGGCCACGCAGCCGAGGATGGCGTCGACCAGGGCGTGCAGCAGCACGTCGCCGTCGGAGTGGGCCAGCACTTCGGGCGCGCCGAGGATGGGGTAGCCGCCGAGCTTCATGGGCCGGGCCGGCTGTTTGCCGGGGCGGGCGGGATCGGCGTAGCGGTGGACGTCGTAGCCGTAGCCGACCACGGGCACGGCGACGGCGGGACTTGCGGCGAGCAAGGCGAGGTCCTCCGGGTTGGTGATTTTGCGGTTTTCGGGCGCGCCGGCCACGGTCGTCACGTCCTGGCCGAAGTGTTCGACGAGGCTCGCGTCGTCGGTGACGTCGAAATCCTCGCCGGCATGGGCGAAGGCCTGGCGCAGCAGGGAAAGTTCGAATCCTTGGGGGGTCTGCACCGCGGCCAGGGCGCTGCGGTCGAACGTGCGCGCGACCACGCCGCCCGCCACTTTCTTGATCGTGTCCGTGACGGGCAGGACCGGGATGACGGCCTTTTTTCCCGCAAGCAAGGCGTCTATGACCCGGCCGATCAGCGGCGGGTCGGCGAAGGGACGCGCGGCGTCGTGCACGAGCACGAAACGGCATGTGCGCGGCAGGGCGGCCAGCCCGCTCGCCACGGAGTCCTGCCGCCGCACGCCTCCCGGGGCGGTCACAACTGCCACGCCCGGGTCCTCCCTGGCGCGAAGCGCGTCGAGTTCTTCCTGTGCGGCCGCAAGGTCGGCCGGGGGAAAGACCACGACCACGCCCGCGACTTCGGGGCAGCGCGCGAAGGCGCGCAGCGAACGCCAGTAGAGCGGGCGGCCGTCCAGGCGCAGAAACTGTTTTTTGACGCCGCCTGCGGCAGATGCCAACCGGGTGCCGGACCCGGCGGCCAGGAGCACGGTCCACACGGACACGAAAAATCCTTTGGGTTGGCGGTGAAAAAAGGGGGAGCCGGCCGATAAGCCGGGTTCTGTTCCCCGGAAGATCCGGGGCGGTCGTCATTCCTCTAGGACCGCGATTACTCGCGGTCTCAAGCAACCTACCCGAGGGCACGGCCGGGCCAGCCTTAACGCCCTCCTATTTGGTTTTGCTCCGAACGGGGCTTGCCGAGCTTGCCGCGTCGCCGCGGCAACTGGTGGGCTCTTACCCCACCGTTTCACCCTTACCCGCGCGGGGTTCGCGCGGGCGGTTTGCTTTCTGTGGCGCTCTCCCGGGATCGCTCCCGCTGGGGGTTACCCAGCGTCCCGCCCTGTGGAGCCCGGACTTTCCTCCCCGGGCCTTGCGGCCCGCGACGACGACCTGTCCGACTCCCCGTCATTCCCATAAGGCCCTTCGCCCACTTCGTCAAAGGGCGGCGGGGAAGGCTGCCTGCACTTGTGTCCGGGCGCGGCCGATGCTAGTCTCCAACCTCCGGGAAAGTCTATGAAACCAGGGACGAGGAGGACCGGATGCGCGTACTGTTGTGCCTGGTGGCGCTGCTGGCCACGCCGGCGACTTCGGCCCTGGCCACGGACTGGAAGTTTCTGGCCTCCCATGCGGACAAGTCGGTGAGCCTGTATTACGATACCCATTCCGTGCGGGTGCGGGGGGATTTCGTCCAGGTCCGGATCAAGCGCGTCTTTTCCGAACAGGAAGGCCGGGAACTGGCCGAGGACCACAATGCGCCGGAACCCGTGGCCTACGCCGTGGAGCAGGTGACCCTCGATTGCGAGAACAAGCGGATCGCGCGGCGCGCCGGGGTCTGGATCGGCGTCAGCGGCAAGGCCCTGGACCGCGATGCCCCGGCCTCGGGACTGCCCTGGCGGCCCATGCGCCGCGGGGGCCTCGGCCGGGCGCTGTGCGAGGAGCTCAATTGACACAACCCGGGGCGGGAGGGAAACGGCTCATGGCCGGGAGGATCGTCGCCGCGCTGTGCGCGCTGGCGCTTTTATTCCAAGCGGCGGCAAGCCTCGCCGCCGACCGCGACGCCCCCTACGCCGCGCTGCTCGCCGCCCATGTCGCGGACGGCGTGGTGGACTACGCGGGGCTCAAAAAAGACGAAGCAACACTCGACGCCTACCTTGCCACCCTCGCTGCCGTGGACCCGGCCGTCCTGTCCGGCCCGGAGCGCTTCGCCTACTATATCAACGTCTACAACGCCTGGACCTTGAAGCTCATCCTCGAGCACTACCCCGGCATCCGCTCCATCAAGGACGCGGGGAGCCTTTTCCGTTCGCCCTGGAAGCGCGCGTTCGTGCGCCTGCGCGCGGGTACGGTCAGCCTCGACGACGTGGAGCACGGCATCCTGCGGCCGCAGTTCCATGATCCGCGCGTGCATTTCGCGGTCAACTGCGCTTCCCAAAGCTGCCCGCCGCTGGCCGGCGCGCCCTATGCGGGCGCGACCCTGGACGCCGCCCTGGACGCGGCCGCTCGCGGTTTCATCAACAATCCGGCCAATACCTTTTTTAAGGACGGCACGCTCCACGTCAGCCGCATTTTCGACTGGTACGGCGAGGACTTCGGCGGCCCCGAGGGCGTGTGGCGCTTCATCCGGCGCTACGCCGCTCCGCCCCTGGCCGCGGCCATGGAC
>DQED01000224.1 GCA_003525525.1 Desulfovibrio sp. | reverse complement strand
GCGGCCAGCAGCAGCGCGTGGCGCTGGCCAGGGCGCTGGCCGTCAAGCCCGAGGTGCTGCTGCTCGACGAGCCGCTGTCGGCGCTCGACGCCAAGATCCGGGTGTCGCTGCGCGAGGAGATCCGGGCCCTGCAGAAGGAGCTCGGTATCACCACCCTGTTCGTCACCCACGATCAGGAAGAGGCGCTGTCGATGTCGGACCGGATCGTCGTGATGAGCGAGGGCCGGATGGAACAGGTCGGCACACCCTTCGAGATCTACAATTTCCCGCGCACGCGCTTCGTTGCCTCGTTCGTCGGCACGCTCAATCTGCTCAAGGGCCGGATCCTCGATGCCGGTTCGGGCCGCCTGCTGGTCGCCGATCAGGAGATCGGCGTTGCCGGCGGATTCCCCGGCCGCAGCACGGGCGAGTAGGCGACGCTGGCGCTGCGCCCCGAGGGCATCCGGCTCTGCGACGGCACCGGCGACGCCAACCGACTGAACGGCGTGATCGAGGATGTGGGCTTCCACGGCCCGATCGTCCGCATCCGCGTGCGCTGTCAGGACACGGTGATCTCGCTCGACAGCTTCAACAGCCCGAGCTCGCAGCTTCCCGAACGCGGCGCGGCCGCGACCGTGGCCTTCCCGGTCACGGCAGGCGACGCGGAAGGCGTGGCGGAATTCGCCGTGGCGGTCTCCGGCAACGGCGAACGCTCGGCCGACACCGCGAGCCTGCCCGTACGCTCCCCCCTGCCCGCGCGCACCACCATCCGCTCCGGCGCGCTCGAAGCGGCCAGCCTCACCGTGCCGGAACTGGCGTCCAAGGAATTCGTGCCCGGCACGGCGCGCCTCGACGTCACGGTCGGCCGCTTTCCGCTCATCCGCTTCACCGGCAACCTCAAGGCGCTGCTGTCCTATCCCTACGGCTGCCTGGAGCAGACGGTCTCGCGCGCCTTTCCCCTGCTCTACTTCGCCGACCTCGCCCGGGCCCTGGACCCCGGGGCCTTCGACGCCCTCTCGCCCCAGGGCATGGCCCAAGCCGCCATCCGGCGCATCACCGGCATGCAGCTCTACAACGGCGGTTTTTCCATGTGGCCCGGCGGCTCCGAGCCCCAGGCCTGGATGAGCCTCTACGCCGCCCATTTCCTGGCCGAGGCGCACCTGGCCGGCTATCCCGTGGACCAAAACGTGCTCGCGCAGGCCCTGACCTTTGCCGGCGAAACCGGCAGGCAGGCCGACCTCACGACGCCCGAGGGCCTCACGCGCGCCGCCTACGCGCTCTTCGTGCAGGCCAAGGCCGGCCGGGCCGACATCGGGGCCATGGACAATCTGCGCGACACCAAGGCCAAGGCCCTGCCGCCCGAGGCGCGCGGACTGCTCGGCGCGGCCTATGCCGCCGTGGGCAACGCCCGCACCGCGGACGCCCTGGTCTCGGGCCCCATACCGAGCGGCGAAGCGAAAAAGGAAACCGGCGGCAACCTTTCCTCGCCCCTGCGCGACAAGGCGCTGTTCCTCTCGGCCCTGCTCGACGCCGCGCCGGCCGACCCGAGGCTCGGCAGCCTCGCCGAGGACGTCGGGCGGCTATTCGAGGGCGAGCCCTACCCCTCGACCCAGGAAAACGCTTTCGCCCTGTTGGCCCTTGGCAAGTACTACGCCCGGCAGCAGGCCAAAAAACCTTTCTCCGGAACGCTTTACGCCGGAACGGGCGTACTGTCCGATTTCAGCAGCGACAAGGCCCTGAGCCTGCGCGGCCTGCCCCAGTCCGGGGATCTGCGCATCAGCGTGGACGACGGCTTCGAACCCGGAGCCTGCTTCTACAGCGTGCGCACCCGGGCCGTGCCGACGCCGGCCGCCTACGCGCCCCAGGCCGCGGGCCTCGAGGTCGAGCGGACGTTCCTGCATCGCGACGGCACGCGCCTTGCGGCGGATGCGGCCGTGCCGCAGGGGGCGCTCGTGGTCGTCAGGTTCGCCGTGCGCGCGACCAAGGGGCCGCTGGCCAACGTCGTGCTCGAAAACCTGCTCCCGGCGGGACTCGAGGTGGAAAACCCGCGCCTGGCCACCACCGAACGCCTGCCCTGGATGGAGGCGGCGGACGAAAACGACGCGCCCGCGTACCTCGACATGCGCGACGACCGCACCCTGGCCTTCACCGATCTTGCGGACACGAAATGGCACGTGTCCTATGCCCTGCTTCGGGCCGTTACGCCGGGCAGCTTCACCGTTCCGCCCGCCCAGGCCGAGGCCATGTACGCCCCGGAACTGCGCGCCGGCGGCCCCATCTCCAAGCTGACCGTGTCCGCTCCGGTCAAATAAAGCGCAACTCCATGGAAAAGTTCGCCAAGCTCGTCAGCTCCTGCGCCAAGAACGGCATCACCGACCTGCACATCCGCACCGGCCAGCCCGTAGCCGTGCGCAAGAACGGGCACCTGCACTTCCAGCGCGACATCGTCTTCGACAGCGCGGACATGGAAGAGCTCATAAAGCGCCTCACGTCTGAACGGCAGCGCCGCCAGCTCGCCGAACGCTGGTCCGTGGACTTCTCCGCCTACCTCCAGGACGCCCAGATGCGGCTCAACGCCTTCTACTCCGCCGACGGCCTGGGTCTGGCCGTGCGCTTCCTGCCGTCGGTGGTGCCGGACTTCGAGTCCCTGAACCTCCATCCGTCCCTGCGCGACCTGTGCGCGCTGCACCACGGGCTCATCCTCATCTGCGGCCCCACGGGCAACGGCAAATCCACGACCATCGCGGCCATGATCCGCGAGATCAACAAGACCCGCGCCGCCCACGTCATCACCCTGGAGGATCCCATCGAATACAGGTTCGCTTCGGAAAAGGCGCTCATGGACCAGCGCGAACTCGGGGCGCATTTCCTGAGCTTCGAGCAGGGGCTGCTCGACATCCTGCGCGAGGACGCGGACGTCATCATGGTGGGCGAGCTGCGCGATCCGGAGACCATGCGCCTGACGATCAACGCCGCCGAGGCCGGGCATCTCGTCATCGCCACCCTGCACGCCGGCACTCCCGAGGAGGCGCTCCTGCGTCTGTGCAACGCCTTCGGCGAGGGGGGCCAGGATTTCGCCCGGGCGCAGATCGCCTCGTGCCTGGGCGCGGTGGTGGTGCAGCACATGGAGATCCTGCCCCGGGTCGGATTCCGCGCCCCGGTGCTCTCCATTTTGCGCAACAACAATTCCGTCAAGAACACGATCCGGGAAAACCGCCTCAACCAGCTCGAGAGCATCATGCAGGCCGGCAAAGGCGAAGGCATGTTCACCTTCGAGCGCTACCGCGAGGATTTCCTGGACCAGAAGCCGAAACTGACGCCGCCGACCGTGGCCTTCCGCCCGAGCCAGAACGCCGCGCCGCCCATGCGCCCCATAGAGGCCCCGCAATCCCCGTCCATGCAGGCGGCGCACGCGCAGTCCCCCCAGGCCGCACCCGCGTCCCAGGCCGGGCCGCTTTCGTCGCTCCCTTCCCATGCGGCTCCGGCAGCCGCCATGGGGGCGTCACGCCTCGAGGACCTCCCGAGCACGGGTCCCTACCGCATCGACGACGAGCAGCCCCTGGAGGAACTCGTGGCGCAAATGCGCCGGAAAATGCCCTAGGCCGTTGGGAGTTCCTTTCCTTCAGATTTGCCCTGTGCTCACTGTTTAATTAGCAACGCGTATCACTTCTTGAACAAAGTCTTGAAACACATGCACATCGCTCACGAATACGGTCTGAACCCCCATCGACGCTTCACTTGTCATGGGCAACATATGCCGACCATCAGGAAGTCTGTTTGTGAATTTCGCATACTTCCAATAAATACACTCACATCCCTCTGCGCTATCTGCCGCGCTCTCTGAATCAATATATTGTGAGCAATCAAGAACTTTCGCCTTACCATCATCTTGAGCCTTTCCAGCCAGGAGCAATGTAGCGGCAACAGGATTTCCATCCTTTTTCTTTTCTTTATATACTTCAGTTTTCTTGACTTGTATCAGACTATTATTTTTCCCTGTTACAGTAGTCAAAGAAACATCGACAACATTCTCTTCCGTTTTCTTTGTCTTTTTAAATGCATTTACGAAATCATCTTTGTTTATTGTATATACAGCACATCGATAAAGCGCTCGCATCCGCTTCAAAGCGACAGCATTATCAATGGGTGAAACCTTAAATGACATTTCCGAATTAAATCCAGCTCCCAAGGATAACGTTGTCGATGGCGTCGATGCTATACTGGTCAGGGCAGGTGAGGCAGACACGGCAGTTGTAATGCTTTGCTGTGGCGAAAGCGGTATCGACAAGTTGGGAGTGAAGGAGTCTCGCACGGCTACAGATCCGTCTTTGAAGCTCAAAAATGACGGGAAGACATCCCCACGAACACTCGCCACATACAGATTGGAAATAATCTGCCCCTCCATTGTCCCCCTATACACATCGGGCATTTTCCCTGAATCCATGGCTAAATGCTTGGACGCACATCCCGTGAGAACAATAAGGCCGACCACGCCAATCAGAAACCTTACGCTCCACATGGTGATCTCCAAATTTTAATTTGTTAACAGCTATTTTACATCCCCCTAAAATAATTCAAAAACGATTGAATGCCTTTAATATTATCATTATACCATATCTATGTCCACGTTTTCATCTCGCCAACGCATCACTTCGTTCCTCAAAAAAATTCAAAATGAGAAAAGACGCGACGGTTGAGCCGTCATATCGCCCAGCGCAAGGCAAAAGAGTTTTTATAAAAAATACGGAACAATACCGATAGAGTTTAAACGAAAGTCAGACGCGACTTCGCAGATACGCTCCTAGCCCGTCCGCCCCCCGGTGTCCTCCACACAGACATCCTCACGCAGGACATAGCGGTTCTTGCCGAGCCGCTTGGCCTCGTACATGGCCGCGTCGGCCATATCCAGGGCGTGCTTGAGGCTCGGCTCGCCCCCCTGGCAAAGCGACACGCCGATGCTGCACCCGAGGCCAAAGCCCAGGCCGCCGACGCCCGCCACGATGCGCGCGGCCATGGACGCGGCCGCCGCGCGCAGGTGGCTCTGCTGCGCCGTCAGGCAGACCACGAACTCGTCGCCGCCCAGGCGGCCGGCCACGTCCGTTTCGCGGACGCTCTCGCGCAGCACCCGGGCCGTCTGCGCCAGCACCCGGTCGCCCTGCTCGTGGCCGTGGACGTCGTTGACCTGCTTGAAGCCGTCGAGATCGATGAACATGACCGCAAGGCCCAGGTCCGGCTCCCGGCGCACCGCATCCTCGAGCTTCCTGGCCAGTTCCCAGAAGCGGTTGCGCATGGGCAGGCCCGTGAGGCTGTCGATGAGAGCCTGTTCCTCGCGGTCCCTGGCCGCAAGCAGGCAGGCACGCACCTCGCCCATTTCGCGGATGATGACGCCCGCATCGTACGGGCGCTCCCCTTGGGATATTTCCGTCGAAGCCGCGATCAGCACGGAGACGTCGTGCTCCAGGCGGCGGGCCAGCCAGAGCGAGGCCGCAAACCCCGCCGCCAGGCACAGCAGACCGGCCACGCCGAAACGAAGAAGCATCCGGCGCAAAGGCGCAACGAACGCGTCCTCCGGGACGCCGATGACCACGGTCCACCCCCAGTCGCCCACCTCGGTCCTGGCCACGATCACCGGATACGCCATGCTTCCGGAAACGGTCGCGCCGTTGTCCTCGGGCCGAACCGAGCCGATTTCCTTCCGGCTCTCCTCGCCGAGCACGGCCCCGAGAAACGCCGAGGGATCATAGGACGCGACGATGGCCTCGCCGGACAGGATGGCCACGCTCCAATTCTCGGGAAGATGTTGTTGCCCGAGCAAGGCATAGACTTCGACAATGGGAGTGAGCGCGCGCAGGCAGTACAGGGCCTTTGCCCCCACGAAAACGGGCACGCCGAGGGCCACCAGCCGGGAGTGGGAAATCGCGCCCACGAACGGCCCCGAAACCAGGGGATAGCCCGTTTCGATGACGCGGTTGGCGGAATCCGGGTCGCTGGTTTCGGGCAGGCGCTCGCCGAAGGGGCGCTGGGTGTTGAACAGGATCGCGCCGTCGCGGTCCACCAGGGAGATGGCGAAGCTGCCGCCTTCGCGTGCCGCGAGCCTTGCGGCATGGTCGTACAAGGCTGCCAGGTCGTTCCTTCGCCCGGCGTCGCTTTCGGCGACGGCGGCGAGCATGGAGGCCCGGGACGCCAGATGCCGTCCCACGACGGAGGCGATGGCCAGGGCGCGGCGTTTGAGCGACACCGTCTCGATTTCCCGCTGGTTCTTGATGGAGTCGAGCAGCATGGCGCAAGAGAAAAGCGCCATGGGCACGGCGGCAAGGGCCGCCAAGAGCAGCAGCCAGGAGTGGAAAGCGACGCGCGGCGTTCCGGATTGCGGCATGGGCTTCTCCTTGCAGGGGATGCCCGCACACGACAGGGGCGATGTACCCTTGTAACCAAAGTCGGACGACGCGCGCAACGTCATTGCGCGCCCGGTCGGCGCAAGACGCGGCTCAGGCCGGCCTTTTGCCCGCGGCCACGGCCAGGAAGCCGGCAGTCCGGGCGATGACCGCCGGGTGCCAGAGCATGCCCAGGTGGGAGACGGCCGGCGTCGCTTCTTCGCGCCAGCCGGGGCGGCCCACGGCCAGCCCGGCCAGGGGCGTGACCATGGCGTCCACGGGCGAGGCCAGGGACAACAGCGCAACCTCCGG